>CALKVB010000202.1 GCA_937996605.1 uncultured Oxalobacteraceae bacterium
GTTCCACTCGATATGGATAACTGCCTCGTTGATAAGCTCGGTAAAGCTCGCTCGCCACAACGGTACATTCATACAGTGGCGGCTTTTCTGCCTTTTGATTTTGACCCATTGTGGCCAAATGGAACAATGATTGTAAGAAGACAAATGTGTTTCGAAAGACATCGATTTTCGAAAAATAGAAAATGGAACGTAAAACCAAAATCCAGGTTCTTTATCTCAACTCATTCTTCACGTGGGCTTTGACATGACGGAAGAAAAAGGGTGGGCCAGGCACAAGGAAATCTTTCCAACATGCGTCCAAAGCAAGCAGCTGGTGCCCATCTTAAACATGGAAATCCCCGCCAATGAAAAGGTCATACGCTATGCCCATGCCCGTCGAAAGCAAGTGGCAGAAGGAACGCTGCCCTTTGGCATTCCCATGGTGCTTCCGTCATTCAAGGCCAGGGATCCGTCCTATCAAATGTACCTGACCATCCAAACCATCTTCTTCTTAAGCACGTTGTTTCGTGGCGACTCCCTATTCACCTATTACGGCATGGTATCTGTCTTTCCGATGACCATCTACACCTCGGACGAAGACAAGGATCGACGTCGCGGGGGCATGCCAGTTTTGGTCATGCATCGCGCCAATTTCCGCATCTTGACCTTTAAAACCTTTTCGACTAGCTACGACGTGTTTGATCTGAATGTTTATGACACGCATTTGGCCAACATCAAGTGCGAGTATTCGGCGGAAGACGATGTGCGATTGTTTCAAGTCACCGGATTCGAAAGGTACACCTCGGAAGAAACCAATCGACGCCCTGCCTTCTTTATCATTTCGGCCGAATGGGTGGATGTGATGCGCCACTATTTCTGTCACTGGTTCAAGGAGCCTCAAAAAGGACGACACATGTATGGAGCGCGCGATATTTATGGCATCTTTCAACAAGCCTTTGCCAAAGTGCCTTTTGGCACCGGAACACTGCAAAGCATGAGTCGCTTAAAAGACGAGTATCGCATCAAGTGGGTGGGAGATGAACGCACGCCATATCTGTTTGATGTCATGACTTGTCCCGACGAACCTCGCAGCCATTCCATGACTCGGTCTCGACCTTCGGATGGCAAAACGCATCTCAACGACGAACCATTCGTCATCACGGTGAAATGTGCCAAGACAGTGAATTATGATGAACACTGTTTCAGTTATGGTATCAGCTGCTGGAGAGAACAGTTGGAGATTCTCAACACGGCCTTCACCTATTTCACTCGTCGTCAAGTGGATAAGCCCTACCATATGTACGGCTTGTTTGAGATCCAGTCCGACCAAGATTACCGTGATCGGGCCGTGCTCACCAAAGCCCAAAGCTTAAAACGCGGCTTCGTCTTCCGATCTCATATTCGAAAAGTGTCGCGAGCCACTCGAAATTTCCGCTATGAGTTCAACACCAAAGTGGTGGATGATTTGTTCCCCGAAGGTTTCTTTGGTGCTGCTCGCTACTATCGGCCGAAAAAACGCAAAAAGTTGGTCAAGTCGGTGAACTGAGGATTGGAAGCGATGCTCTGCTGCTGGTGATCAGTGCTGGGGTGGATCCCATCTTGTGACGCTCCAAGGCAAAGGCGATGGTTTGGTTGGCATCCTCGTCGGCTGGCACATCTGTGCAAAGGGTTTCAAATTGAATGGCAATAAAACCCAACACTCCCAACACCATGCCAAAGATCCAAATCCATAGTGCGGTGGTGTTGAACGAATTGTCTGGTATGGTTTCATGATGGATGGCACTCGCAACACTTACGGAGCTGACAGAGCGAGACGAAGTGGAGGAATAGGAGGTTTGTGAGGACTGGGACCGAGCAGTGGTGGGCCCATCCATTGATAAAAACGTACTTTGCGGAATACGCATGGCGTTTGTTTGGTGCTCAGAAACAAAGGTGATGAATTGGACTACGTTTGATTTACCGGTTCATGTATTTGCACAAACTCCCGAGGAACAGTCATGTCTTTGTTTCCCGTGGTTGGAACACCGAGAAGAGTTTCTCCATTCGTTTCAAATCTCCGTGGGCGATCAAGAGTCAACTACATCTGTGTGTCGTTTTCTATTGCAAAAATGCAGACAGACTTGTTATATCCGACCTGATCGACCCTTCCTCTTGTTGGTCTACGGTGGAGGTCAATTGATCCCTTACCAAGAAGGCTGCGATTGGAAATTTCTCACCGATGGTTATCACCTGTATGTACGAGGTGGAGACGAACTGTTGCGTTGCCGAGAACTGAAAGTGGTGGTGGAATATATGTGACACGACAAGAAAGGCATGTCCACAGCTCGCTCCATCGAAGTAACCATTGCAGTCGTCGAGCCAGTCTTGATCCCAGAGAAGTTTCTTTGTTGTATGACGGACGTGGAAAAGTTGCGCAAGATAGGAACGATCAACGTTCGAGTGACGGAGGGAGACTTTACCTCAACCGTTCGAGAGAACGCGATGAACGAGTTCCGAAAAGTGTTTCGTCCGAAAAAGGCTTTTTATTTCAACCTTAGGTCTTCTAGATACCATCCGGTGGGCAACAATTATCCCAACCAAAGGTTCATCACGGACGGGAACGAGCTTTTCATTACCGGTATGTGGGCATACAATCACTTGGAGCCATGTACGGAAATGTTTGCCAAAGTGGAATACGTGGATGATAAGGACCACAAATAATGAGTGTGTCGGAGATCAGTAAAAAGACGTCATGTCCTATGCAATGATGGTAGTCGGCTCTTTGCTCATTTCGGTAGCGCTGTTCTTTGGTTTGTCGGCGATTCTCATGTCCTTGTGGAATTCAGTGGTGATCGACGCCTTTGGTGAAAACGTGGTTCGCAAGGTGACCTACACGCAAGCGCTGGGATTGAACCTGTTCTTTATGCTATTCATAAAAAGTCACATGGCCTTCACCTGCGACATGACCAAAACGGTGACAAATCCCAAACTCTGGAACTGATGCAGCAAGCAGTGCGCCAATCGTTGGTCAATGCATTGGGCGAACTTTTCGAATCCAAAGATCTGACCAGCGAAGAATGTGATGCGCTTTTTGCCTTGTTGCCGGAGGCTATGGAGGTCCAATTGAGCAAGGATACGCACAATCTGCAAATCACGGGATGTGTGGAGCTGTTCAAATTCATTGAGCCCACATGGCAATTCTGTGTCAGTTCTCCCAATATTTACTCCAGCCCTCGGGAGCAATACAAGTGTTCGCATATCAAGATCATTGCCCGCGCCAAAAAGGAGAAGGAGAAATCTGCCAAGAAACGAAAACGCAATCACTGAATTCCGGATTCCAACTCTTTTTGCTTTCGCTTGGCGTTGCGCGACAACCATGCATGCGAACAAGTATGAATGAAATCCTTCTTGTGCTCCCAACGGATGATGGAGCGATCTCCGTGCAAAGCCGTGGTGAACGCGCATGGACCGGTACAATACAGACAGAGGTAGCCGTTAGTGTTTCCCTCGTCCACAGGATTCTCTTTGCAACGTTGCCGTGCCAGATCCATGACTTTTTTGAGCGCCGGATGTCTTGCAGGGCATCCAAAAAAGTAATTGGCCAATCGTGCCCCATGAATTTCAGGAACTCCCTTGCGAATGGCATTGTTCTTTGCTACTTGTATGGCTTGTTCCTTGGTGATATGATCTTCAATAAATGAATAAAATCGATCCAATGGACGTTTGATTCGCTGTAATAGGTTGGATTTCGGGTTCGGTTTGCAATCACAATCGGTGTAAAACCCACCTAAATGGTACAAAATGAAATAGCGCGCCCAATCGGTTTTCTGACCCATTTTGGGTAAGGTTTGATACATGTCCCAGTCTTCAGGAAACTCGGATTGAATCAAAGCTTCGACTTCTGGTTTGTTCCATACTCGCACATTCCAGCCCAGTGCTTTCCATCCCTCTAGATTCTCTTGGTAACTGTCGGGCATAGGTCCATCGTCCCACAGGCCGAAAATGGCATGCAACGTCAATGGTTCCATACGATTGTCGGTAGTGACGGCACCCTGAGTTGGTGCGGTGATCAACAGCACAGAAATGCATGCAATGGCTAGAATCAAAAGAAAAAAGGCCCACATCTTTGCCTGTTTTTTACTGGAATCAAACGTTTTCACTTCTCGATCGAAGAACTCCAACCAAGGCGCTTCCTTCCTCAGGTTCTGGTTCGGCTGCTGCGATGCGTTCCATAAAGCGTTCCCGAACTGCCATGCGTTTCTGTACCATTTGCTCTAGATCCGAGACGTTTTCGTATCCATAATGTGGCGAGTACAAGTTCAGCGCAGGCAAAAAACCTTGATCGACTAAGCGTTTCGCCATCTGCAATTGGACTTCCCGACGATAGGTAGTGGTGCGTCTCTCAATTTCCATCTGAAAATCTGCATCGGACAATCGCTTGAGACTTGGAAAATCAGAGGTTGGAATGTCAAACGGAAGAGAGTTGATTGCGGCTCTGCGACTCGGCCATTTCTCTTTCAGTTCATTAGCTTCCCTGATGGCTGAAGATAGTGATGCCATGTACAACTCTGGATCTTGCAGAAATTTCCAACGTTCATGAGGAGAATTGGAAGGAACGACAAACTGGTGCCGGTGAAGATCATCCCATTCATCGAGAAGAAACCTTCTAAATTGGTTTTGTTGCTTACAGATTTTGGCGCGTCGAATCAGTTCGATGATATGATCCTTTGGAAGCCATGTTTCAATGGGCTTTTCGAACGTCAGATGATCCCTTGCGAACCCTTCATGGTACAAAAGGTTGAGCTCGTTCACCAAAGGCTCATACTCTTCTTTCTTCAGGCGTCTCGCCTCAGCTCGTTCAATTGTGGCTCCCATGCGACGCAATCAGTATGAGAATAGTTGAAACTCTTCGATCGAGAACCTGCAGTTTCTCTACTTTTTTGCTTCTGTATGTATGGTTTCAAACATCAAAAGCCACGAAATCGCCAATACAACAAGAATGAAAACCAAAAGGCAGCCACAATGCTCAGGTTTCGGAACCAATGTTGGGACGAAGCCGGGGACGAGGCATGACACTCTTTGAGAGCTATGGGCGGAACAAATTTGGGGAGCTTCTTGGCATGGGTTGGAGCGGCAGCAGCGGCTTGAATCATAGATGCCAAAGGGTTGGAAGGAGTCGCAGCGATTGACACCGTCTCTGGTTCCTTGGTGGGTAGTTTCCGGAATTCAAACGGAAGTCTTTCCATTCGCATGGGTGTCGCATCTTCGGTTAACACGAGCGACATGTTTTCACAATCCGCTTGCAAGACTACTAAGACTACTAAGACTACCAATACTACCAATACTACGTCTTTTTGTTTCGCCCTGGTTTCAGAGTGAGAAATTTGCCGCGTCCGTCAAACACTTGGAAAAACTCTTTTTGATTCGTGTCCCATGTCTGTATCGTGTGTTCCCGAATGAGCAAGTCTGATAAAAAGTGAGTGGAGGGCAAGAGAACGTTTCCATGTTCTTTTAGATTCACTCCTTTCAGCCATGCGGAGACCTGACGCAAAACCATGTCATTCAGCTTTCGTATCCGTGCCAAAACTGTCCTTCGCTGATCGTTGGCCAGCTTTTCTGTGAACAAACACCATGGGATATCGGTGCCAAACAATCCTTTTCGCTCGGAGGGTGTTTTGGTGAACGCTGCCCAGCCTTGTTCACCCAGTTCCAAGATTTCTAAAGCAAAAAACACTGAGGCCGGAACACAAATAGGTGTTTCCACTTGTAGCATGGCGTTGCAAGTAACCAGATCAATGTCGACGGTTCCGCCCATGACCGATTGTACTTTTTGTGCTCCTTCGAACACGGCTTGTTCAATGCTGTCGAGAAAGGCCAAATACATCGATGTTTCGTAATGCACCATAATCGAGCTTGTATCAATCAATAAGATTTTCCAAACTCCGATGGTTTCCATGGGCAGCAGAAGAACAGTGAGAGCATGGGATTCTTGATCGGCAATACTGCGAACATGACCTACTTGGATCCAAACTGGCAACGCTTGTTTCATCGTGTGGCGATAGAGACTAGCCGCCATCACCAGAGAACGTATGGTGTGCATCAAGACCATCCATCGTACGCCTCCCAAAGTGATTGGAAGATACAAAAAGGGCGGAAACCTGGTTTTCCCTTTGGCGAGAAATTGCAACCACAGATCGTAGGGAATGGAAGACAGACCATCGCGTCCCACTTTTTTGCTTCGGTTGTAGGCCACCTTTCGCGCCAAGAACTCTACGGTGATGGGTTCATTCGTGGATAGAACCCCAAAGTGTCGTTCATTGGTCACAGAAATGGGTGGCACCTGTTTGTCATGAGGAAAGACATGGCGTGCTAATTTTTCCTCCTTGTTCGAAAAAGGCCAACGCATGTTTTATTGAGAAGACAAGGCACAAAATGCCACCGCAATGGCGTCAATCACATCATCTACGGGTTTGGCCACTGTCTTTCGATCCGAATGAATGCCCAACAGTTTATGAACGCACGGAAGTTTGTAGGTCTTCAAAGCGCATTCCACCATCTCTTCCTTGGTGGATTTTCCCAAACCGGTAAACACTCGCTTGGCCTGACTGGGTGGGACCTCCACGAGTCGTTTTACTTGTCGAAACAAGGACCAGCGGACAACAGCGCCTAACTCAATCAGCACGCTTTGAGACGACGACTGAAAGCGACCAACGGCGTGTGCATACGATTCGATCGCCACCGTTTTGGCATTACCGACGGCGTTCATAATCATGTCGAGAATGGGCATAAAACGTGCAAAGCGATACATGGCCGTGTTTTCTGCCACAATTGGTTCTGGAAGGCAGGTGAGACGAAACAGCCATCCGGTCATCGGCCCTTCGGTGATACGAACTTCATTGTGGGCCAAGTCGCCTTTTCGCTGTCGAATCACATAACTGTGCAACACCTTTTGAATGGGATCTAATACGGCGACACTGGGACTGGCCAAGGATAAGTCAACGCCACATACCGTTTCCTTCAAGTTCAAAAGCAGAGTCTGCAGCCGTTCCGGGGTCAGAATGGGCAATTGCGCAGGCTTGACCTTTTTCGTCTTCTTTCGAGGTTTCTCTGGATTCTCTTTTCGTTTGGTACCCGGAGCGTTCATGGTTGGCCTTTGTTGTGATACAGCATGCAGCCATCTGCCGCGTGCGTTGCGGGGCTGCGTCAGATCATTCATCCCTCACAGATATTTCGTTTAAAATCAGATTGAACTGGTGATCGTAGTTGATATTCCGAGCAACAGCCAACCGTTGCTACATTTTGTTTTCGAGCAAGTCAAGAATGGCGCATCACGGATCTCCTCTCACGAAAAAAGCGAATCCTCAAAACAAAACCATCACTGCATTGAAGGAAAGAGAACTTGTCAAGCCAGATAAACCAAATTTCGTACTGGTGATGAAAACTTCTGACCAACCGAACCATTCGACTGGTACGCAAATCCGCAGAGCTTTGTTTTCAGAGATCACGAAGAGAAATTGGAACAGTGAAAACAAGACAACGTCGCAATTCTACTTTCGTCGCGACGATCGGAAGGAATCGGACTTCATTGCGGAAGTAAAGCAAGATATGGAAGACGTGTCTAGAATCGTTCACGAAATGTTTCCTGGCGATTGGGGTTTCAATTGGATTGTTCTGAGACCACTTGAGTATCGCATCGCAGTACGCGACGATCAAGAACCAAACATCGCACAAGTGTTTTGATGGACTTTTTAGAAAATCTACCGCTTTTCGACCAGAACACATTCGTGTTCTTAAAACCACCGGATGCTTCGGTTCTATTTTAGAAACCATACCGGTTTTTGACAAGAACACATTTGTGTTGTTATAAATCTCCTTTCTCATATGTCCTTATGCGTGAAATCATAACATCTCATCATACTCTTCGTATGAAGGGTTGTACAGATGAGGTACTCATCGATCGCGCGTGCGATTGGTTCAATTACTATTATGGGGATGTTCAACAAAGTTGTGCGGGGTTTCTTTACTGGAATATGAAGGGCATTTTACCGTCGCAACCTCCACCATTTTGGGAGACACGCCCAAGCGTCGAACCGACCCATTTCGTCTTGCTTGATGATCGACATGCATCAGGAAAAAATCATCACTACGCTCTGTTTGTACCTACGATAGGTTGCTACTTGTCTCAATATGGGAACGGAGGTGCGATAGTACTTTCGGACTTGCTCGATATGACAAGTTTTTTCGAGACACCGACACTGGAATTTATCGCCGAAATGCATCCATGCTATGTGTAGTTTTGTATTCGAAATTTCCTAAAAGATCTTTGATCTTGCATGCAAAGACGTGAGTCTTTTTAATTGTATGCCATTACGTAAATGGTCTGGTCCACTTGAACCGCTGAATTCGGATCAATCCAATAGACATCACTTTGAATTCGGTAGTGATTCACAACGGTCAGGATGAAGCTGCATAGAGCCAAGAAAAAGGTAATCCCGAGGATCGAAAAGATGATGCGTGACTTTTGCTGAAGCGTTTCTTGGAGTGGCCCAAAGACTGACGATAGGACTTTTTCCTTGAGTTGGGTGATTGTGTCGGTCATCCTTTCTTTCCCATTCCCAACAAGAAACACATGTGTCGATTGGATCCAGAATTGGCTGAATTTGGGATTGTGGTGGACGCGTTTGCCAAAGTGGAGCCGTCACGGATTCGTCACTTATTTCTGACCCATGCCCATTATGATCATACCAACGATTTGCGCAAGAAATATGTGGATGATTCGTCGGTCACGTTGTGGTGTCATGAATTGACGTGGGATCTGGCGCGACTCCAGCACGACTTTTTGAATCGAGTCAAAGCGAAGATCCAACCGATGAAATACTACGAATGGATCACTGTGTGCCAAGGCGTGGACTGCTGCGCCATCCCAGCCCATCATTGCGACGGGTCGGCCATGTTTGCGTTTCGAACATCCAAATCCATGGTGCTATTCACCGGTGATTTCCGCTTTGTGCGCGATCGCTTCTTGGCCGAGCTGTCCGTGGATCGATTGTATTTGGACGACACTTTATGGGATTTTCAAGAGACTCTGCCTTCCTTAGCAGACACGTATCAGGCTTTCAAGAAGATGATGTCTAAACGGAACCGTGCCTTTATTCACACCAGTTCGTTGGGCTTCGAACCGTTTTTACGACGTTGGGCAGAAGAAACCGGGGGAAAGTTATGTATCGATTCGTCGTTGGGTAAGGTTCGGGAGGGTCAGTTGAAGCTTTTGCTGCGAGAGTTTGTGGATGGATCCAGTCCGTTTGTGCTGACCAGTGTGATGAAGCGTCCGATTCGCCCCGACGAAGAGCATTTGTGGGTGGTGCCAAGCTGCCGGCCTCACGCCCTGTGCGCGCGAAGAGACGCGGGGTTGTTTTTCTGTACCCATGCCAACCGCGCCGAGATGGAAAGGTTGGTCACGGTGGTGGCGGCAGGTGAGGTCATTCGATGTATGCATAATACCCATTTTGCATGTGCCAGTGGAAAAAGTGTAGAGACTGTGTAATAAACAACATCAAGAAAATGGATCGCGACTCAATGACAGCGTTAAAATACTCAACCCTCGAGTTCATTCGAGCTGCGATAAATTTCTCATGTCTGAATAATGCAGGTAACAACTGTGATCGAGCTAGTGACGTGATTCAAAAGATGTCTTCACTTGACTGGAATGACAGCGAGTTGCAGAAATCTTTGGACCCTTATTTTTTCCGATCGAACGGCGCGATAGCATTCAAACCTAAGCTACAAAAGATGTTTGCCATCGCATATGCTATCGAACAAAATACCTACGACAAATTTGATCCCGACGTTGGTGCGTTAAAGGAAATCCTAGTTGGAGGTTTGAAAACGACAGGAACTTCACAGCAAATTGAAGCAAGAGCCGAAAACATCAACGTCGTCCAAGGCTGTGCAAATGTGAATGCTTTGAAAAACGCATTTCAAAACGAAATGAAGTGGGACGGAAATGATCCAGCGGAAACACCGTTCAAGGTTCTGTTGAAGTTGGAAAGCATGCCGGGCGAACCATTGGAAGAGAAGGAAAAAGAGACAAAGATGGAAGCTCGTATCAAGAAATTCACCCCGATCTTCCAAAAGGTTTTTGCTGCTATGGAGAAACTCAGTGGTAAATCTATAGTATTGGATGCCGTCAAAGACCGTTTGCAACGTTACCCCAACGACTGGTTCGCGACAAAGCAAAGGGAGTGGAGATTGGATATTAATAACAACGGAAAGGAGATAGCAATATATCAAACGGTTAAAAAGCTATTCCAGCTGGCGGACGATTTCTTCAACGATAGGGATATTTCGCAACAAATGGAAGCGGTGTTGTACGTACTGATCGTATCCGATCTTGTTCCATTAGGTGTTCGCCCAACATTTGATCAATGCAAGACTTTCGAGGCTTTACAAAGGCTGGCACAGTCGACTAGATGGACAACCGATAAGGACCGAGATCTGGTATATGAGTTGCTGAGCATCGGACCTGCTCCCGGCCCTTCGCCAGATCTCATCCAAAAGGTGAACAAGTACTTTCGAGACACAATTTCATCTATCAGTAAGGGAACAGTGATGGGAGACTATGTGGACCAACTGTTCCGTGACAACAAACAGAATTGGTACGAAACATCGATTCAGCAGGCAAATGTCGCGGCAGACAAAGATCTGAAGGTGTTGTCCACCATCCAATCGTTATTCGATTTGGCAAAGGCAGTGTTCAGTCGGACTGTCACAGAGATTCACCGCGAAGCTCTTCGCGTTTTCTTTCCCAAAGATTCAAGCCTTCCGAAACCTTTCATCGAGTTGATTCAATCCGACGCGCCATTAGAAGAGATTCGCCAAAAGTTGGATTCCCTGGGATGGAAAGTTGATGACAAAGATGTCGTTCCGCTTGTACGGTTCATCATCGGAACTACTACGAACGTCATGAAATCCGTCGACTTCCCGCAGAGTCGTTTTGTGTTTTCGTTCGAGGATTTGCCAGAACGTTTTCCTCCCTACGCTGACGCCAACGTGATTCGACTGTTTCTGGATCGTGATGGTTACTTTACGGCACAGTCTGTTGAACGTCTCATTCCCATGGGCAATGCTATGGTGGCCAAATGGTCCAAAATGAAGGAAAAGGAAGTAGATGTCGCCATTCTGCGATGGGCCATGAAGAACGATTATATTCCCATCGAGAAGCCCGTAAACAAAAATCCATTGTTCCATTACACCCGAGAGTTGAACGTCCGAGGTAATGAATGGTTCGCCTATCGAAAACGTTTGCTGCAAACACATCGAATCATTCACAACTCCGCCCAAAGTTTGGATGTGGAAACATGGGATTTCCAGAACGAAAAGAAGAAGGGCAAGCCGCTCCAGCCTTGGATATTAAAACAACCTTTGGTCACCTCTCAATGGATCCAAACCATTCCCGACAAAGACCATCAACAAATCGTTCGGGACTGGATCTCGCTATTTGAAGAGAGCGGATTGGTTGGGAAATTCAAACAGGCGTTGAACGAGCAAGAGCGCGTCCAGATTCTGATTCATCGCACATGGCTGTTTCACTGGATCGGTCCACGTTATACCCGGTTTGCACCTCGCAAGACAGATACCTCCACAAGGCCGCATGCATTTTATGACGAGGTGGAACGAATCGTTCAACGGGTGAAGGAATTGATGGATCAAAACGTGCTTCGATTGGAACATCCTCTTCGGACATCTTCAAAGGCTTTGGAATATGAAAATTCCGTGTGGGTGGGACTGGACTTTGCTCGCTGTAATGGTGTTCGGGCCTACTTGTGCAAATCGGAAGACCGTCCCAGCATGCTGGAGCCTTCGTTTCCATTTCACTTCTTGTACTATGAATTAATCGACACAATTCGCAATGCGCTTGACTTCGAAGATGTCCAAGAAGCATCGTTTACTCTTGAGACTCGAAAGAAATTGGTGCGAACGACGTACGAGCCTTACTTGAGCAAGATCAAAGACTATCGGGACCTCATCGAAAGTTGGGTCAAGGCTGTGCAACGTTCGTACGAGGAGTATGAGAGCTATGCGAAAAACGTGCGACGAGCGTCGGAGATTTCCAAAATTATCAAGCGAGCCATTCCCAAAAGCGAGCGAGAGGCGGATAAAGCGGATGAAACCTCTTTGCATACACCGACCTCTCTGGCTGGAGTGAGTGTGACGGAAGACGACCTCCGGCAGTATTGTGAGAAATTGGAAAAACACAAGTACCCAGCGTTTCGAGTCGATGATGAAGGTAAGCTTCAGCCGATGTGTGGCGATGAAAAATGGACCGATTTACCTGCGACACCTTTGGAGGCCACCTACATGAAAGCCATGCATGAGTTGAGTTTGGAGTGGACTGTCCGACCGCAACAGGTGTTGCAACTGTGGCGCTGGATTGGCATGGCGTGTGCTGAGCCGCAAGTCATTCGGGAACATATCCGAGTCATTTTGGCCCAAAAGGCCATTACATCGGGAAACGTTCCGTTATGGGCGGGAGCCATGGGTGACGTAGATGCGGTGGAGCCTGGAAAGGACCCCAATTGTTTGGCTCGGATCGGGTTTTTGTACCAAATGATGAATTCGGGCATCTTTTTTCCCTTTGTGGTCAATCATGCCGCAGCCGAACAAATTGCCAAACGCTACATGGACCGAGTGGTATTGATGCCTCATTGGGCTGATAGTGGTCGTGTGCTGGCCTTGATGATGACCAAAGATGGGTTTGTGGAGCACAGTCTGGATTGTACGTTTTTGCCTGCTGGCTACGCTCCGACTCGAATGCGTCTATGGGTGTTTGAGCAGTTTGGAGGAGCGGTAGTGGCGCCCAACCAGGAATGGCTTCTTCATATTCGAAAGATGCGTGATCCCAAAGATCCTCCACAAACCTCATTCAACTTGCTACCGCTGTTGACCTTACTGCCCGATGACAAAGCAGCGCAACTGCGTGCTCGAGTGGCACGAGGTGAAACGGGCGAAACCTTGCGTCCCTTGTACGAGACAGCTTCCGCGTTGGCCATGCGACATTTGACAGCCAGTGACATGGAGTGGTACCAAAAGATTCGCGTTTGGGAGAAACAACCCGACCTGGCAGCGATGCGGGCTGCCTACCAAGAACGCTTCGTCAAAGGCCAGAGCAAAGAAGCGCAGCAACTGGAGGTGCTCAATTTGTGCCATCGACCAGAATTCATTGGCTACTTGCGGAAACGGTATGCGGCATCCGACGAGCCCAATAAGCCACCTTTGGACGTGATAGCCAAGATGTCTCGTGCTCAGCTGTGCATGAAATGGTTGGGACTGAAGGCCGTTGACATTCGGCTGCCTCTGTCTCAAGTGCGCAAGTTTAGTGACGAACTAAGTGACGGCCGTGATCCGTCTTTGTTGGCCATTTACAGTACGGATACCACCCAATTGAACAAAATCGACACATGGTTGCAGGCCAATTACGGTGTCACTTTGGCGGAACTGCGTCGATATAATCCCGCTGAAGTGGTGGAGCAAGAGCGGGCGGTATTGTCAAGTGTTGTTCCCGCCGCACTGGACGTGCCTGTCGATGATGATGCCAAACATGATGAAGACATTCAGAGAATTGAAGAGTATGTGCAGAAGGCGTGCTCCATGAAAACCAGGCTGTCTTCGAAACAGTTGCAGACTTTGCTAGAGATTCGCAAGGAATTGGCACCCACGGGAATGGCGTCGGACCAAACGTTTACGCAACAATGTATCGTCATTCAAGAAGCATGGCAACGCATCAAATCATCCTTAAGCGAGGATCAAAAGAAGAAACTGTTGGAGCTGATAAGAAAGTGAAGGATGGTGCACATCCATTCCTTGCATCACCGAACACCGACACAAATCCGTTTGCGGGAGCGAACCACGATACGCAAAGGGCAGATTGTTCGCTACCATGTATGGATGGATCAGCATGGCCACGAGTATGTCAAGCAAGGCAACGAGTTTTGGGATAAAGATATGTATTCGTTGGTACAAACTTTGTGGTTCTTGCTGACCTGGATTTTGGCGTTGTGGTTCCTCTGGTGGATTTTGCAAACTTTACGTACACGCGTTCAAAAAACACAACGTGATGCAGCAAGCACTATACATCACTCGACTGTCGCCAGAGTGCGACCGCAGTCAAGTGTTTCCTGAACATCGTAGTGAGTGGACCGTGGAGCAAATCCGAAAGTTGTTGCAGTTGACGGGTTTGGCGGTGGATACGTACACGATGGATTACAGCACCGCCATTAGTTTTCTGGTGAATTGGGTGGACAAGCAGGTGGATAAACCCATGTATGCGTTGGACGATGGTGTCTCTGTCATTATGCAAAGCAACGATCAAATCGACGTGGCGTCGAATGGATTGGAAGTAACATTGACGGCCAAAGCGGGTGCTGTACTGCAACCCATTCGGGGACGAGCAACCTGTGAAACTGTTCGCGACCTCTTTACACAAACTCACAGCCAGCAAGATTTACTGCAACAATTGGAAGACACAGCCACCAATTTGTTGAATCAAGTCAAAAAGGTTCGAGGCGCCAAAGGAGCCAGAGGAACAACACATTTTTTCGACTCGTGAGCATGAATGACCCTTTTTCTATAACTGCTGAACGACGGGCGTCCATTCATACTGAGATCCACGAGCGCGTTGAGGTGTTTCTATAAGGCGTGATGAATGAGGAACGAAGATGTAGCCAACAAAGTCCATACGGGCATTCGGATGTAAAACAGATGCTGCCCATTTGAAGAAGCGATGGACTCGGTCCAACTGATTAGCTCCGTCATGCACTAAGCGAGCATTCGCTTTGATTTCTCCGACATGGATCAACAATTGCTTCCCTTGCTGTAATGATTGGAATCTTCCGCGAACGTCAAGTTGGAGTTCGTGGACCGGGAAGTCGATACCAGCCTCCATGGAAGCAGCGAGCATTGATAGTCCGGAATCTGAACCCAACATATGAAACTGCTGACCTTTATCCGCACGAACGAAGCTCAACAAGGTGTTCAAGATGGAAGAGAGTGTGGAATTGACGCGTTTTTGAGCGCTGTTCTTCTCATCTTCTGCCTTCAGTGCACCTTCTAGACGTCGAATCACCTCTTCCTTAGGATGCTGTCGTGCGGATTCTTCCTTCGAACCGTGGCTAAAAGCCATGATACGGTATTTTTGTTTCAAATCTTCCGGCTTGACGTGGATATACTTGTCTCCCAGAATAAACGCGATTAGTTTGTGAACCGATGCATTACTGTATAGATAACTGCGGAGAGATGATACGGATTGTTCCTGTAACTGAAGGTCTGAATCCGATTCCGTTCGATCAGATAGTAATGTCGGAGCATAAGCGGTCTTCCTTCCAACCATCATGCGTCCAAGACCAGCGAGCCCACATATCGTAAATGAAGCCGAAAAATCCGATCCGTAGTCTGCAGCAATCCTTTCTCGTAGCACTCGTTCCATAGAGTCTCCACGAAATTCATAGAATTCCTCTTTGAACACTTTGATGTCTTTTTTCACATCCTCAAGTCCGGCAGTCAAGGCTGCTTTCAGATCGTTTATGCTTGCAAGCAATTCCGAAAGCGTCGTAACGGGAGTAGGGCTTTGTTTTTCTTCCGGTAAGGCCTTTTCGGTAATTTTGGCTGACCGAGTTTGGCATGCATCTTCGTCCGATGATGACATAGTGGTTTGCTTTGCTTCCATGGAACTGAACGAGGTTGCTTTATTTGTTCGTCGTTGGCTGCATCAGTTGTGTAACATGTGAGAGGTGATGGTCACACACATCTGTCCGGTCACGTCCCATACCGGCCGGTTTCGTTCTTCGAGTGAACGATCACGCGTTTGTCTTGGTTGGTGGTTGTGTCTCCGTGGGAGGTTCAATGCGAAATCGCAACAATTGAAAACCGCGTGTTTTGGATTTGTAATAATAATAGATGGGCCCAAGAATCATGGCAGAGAGGACCATCAATCCGAAAAAGGATAGAATCAATAGAGAACCCACGCGTACAAACCACAGGAGAGACGTGTTGTCCACTTGTCCTTCGTCGTCCATGTGATAGGTGAACACCACCGACGCCGAAAGCACGGATAGGATAAAGGCGGCCCATAGTCCTCCCATGACGGTAATGACTTCCCAGGTGAATTGGGCCATCTTTGTTATGTACCAACACTGACAGGAGTTTTTGCCTAATCACAGAGCAAACCGACGTCGTTTCCGCGAATTATAAATCCTTTAATATCCGAGATCATAGGTCTACCGAGCAGACGGTGTCAAACACGACTGATAACTGAGCAGCATTTGGAGGTAGGGGTGAGCTTCCATCGAGTTAGTTTTTATCAGCTCTTCCAATTGACGCCTCCGAAGTTGAGATTTGCCAGAATGAACACGCCCGACAATCATGATCACTTTGAAAGATTGGTCCCGAGCATGTAAGCTCTCAAAAGGGTCCAACGCCTCAACGATCTCTTCTGGTTTGTGTTCTTCGTTCCATTCTACTCTACACATGGGACACGACCCAGGAAGACAGTGGCGATGAAACACCTTTCTACAGTCTTTGCAGTATTCGACAAAATCCTCTTCCAACACGATCGGATCGAGGCAAATAGGGCATTCCATGACAGAGCTTGGATGACGGAGTGTCTCTCTTTGTTGCTCTCAGGTGTTCGGTTTCATGAAAACGATGCATCAAAGATAAACACACGACTTGGTATGACTAGCCTGGGCCAACGTAAGACCATGGATCTGCTGACGCAATTAGGCGGTGCTCCAGCTCCTTTAAATTCATATGTTTTATCAAAATAAATTTTTTAAAAGATCTTCGATCTTGCATGCAAACACGTTCGTGTTTTTAGAAAACTTATTGTTTTCGACCAGAAGTCGCTTGACTTTTTAGAAAACCTAACGTTTTTCGTCTTTGCATTCAAGTCTGAAAAAGACTTTTAATTCCAGATGACAGCATGGTGTATCACACCTTTCTCTTGGGTGCAGGTAGATCGGAAATCCAGTCGCTGTTGGCTTCAGGCTGGGGCTTCAGTAGGCTTTGAGGACTGGCCACAGGGATTTGTGAGAGGCCGCGATGCATTCCCGTGGGTTCTTCAGGTGTTTGGTATACACTGACAGGATTGACGTCTTTGGCATCGCCCTTGGTAGGAATGAGGTGCTGGATGTCAGGTCCGGCTTGTTGACGCAGGGTTTGGAGTTGCGAGTCCGTCATGGTGTTGGTGACGCTGTTCACAAACTTTTTCGAGTGAGTACGCTTCATACCTTTCATTTCTTGGATCATGTCTTGCATCAGCTTCTTTTCGTCTTCTCGTTGCTCTTGGTTGTAACGCTGCAGCACTTCCTGGGCATTGGACACACCCGAAGTACGCACCGTCTTGCGAAAAGACACGTTGGCTCGTAGGCGCTTTCGCAAAAGTTCTCGTTGATCTGGAGTCAAAGGCATGGTGACAAAGAAACACTGGAATGAAACGGTGGTGGATCGCGGCGCTAGCCATGTTGGTGTTGGCCATCGTATTGGCACTCGTGGTTCCAGGTATTCGGAAAAAGTCTCAAGCTTCCACCGTCCAACGCCACGAATCGGTCAAGCCTGACACTTCTTTGATTCCGGAAGAACATTCCATGGAGAAAACATCCTTTCCGGACCCTCCGGAGATCACTTTACCATCGAGTGGTTGGCGACTGCAAGGGTCGCAAGTGCAATGGTGGATCCATGACCGTCTATGGAAATCCGTGTCTTTGGAGTTCGTCACAGACGACCCATCCATGTGTCAGTTGGACTCTGAGAAGGCTCAAGTCACTTGTGGATCGGACAAGTGGCACTTGCAAGTCGAGGCCGATTGTATCTCGTTGTTACCAAGTCATAACAAAGATGAGTGATGACAAGAATTCCGAACTGGTCCAAACGTCGGAGCAGAAAATTCGCTCATGGATGTTGGACATGGACAGATACCAGCGAGAACCGGCTCCGCAATATCCTTTAAGTCTACCCATTCAGGTGGAGCTGGAAAAACAATTGACCTCTCGAATGGAATCCAAGGAATTCGTGCGTGCCGCCATTATTGCAGAGCTGATTCAACAATTGGGATTGACGCATCGATTGAACGACACGTTGCGAGACTCGGCAAGTAAAACGCTGACTGTATTAGGGAATCAAGGCTTTCGCGAACCGTTTTTAACAGACGCCGTATTGAAAAAGATACAAGCCGATCGAGAACAAGATTCGAACAAGACACTGCACTCGGTGTTGAGTTACTCCAAGTACAAACTGCAGCGTTTTCGTTCGGTTCTGGCAGGGTTTTCCCAAGAGACCCAAGATAAGGTCATGAAAGATTTCGAGCCTGATCCCACCGCTCCTTCTCTAAAGTTGACCGAAACGGCCGCATCCGCCATTCAGGATCTGCTGTCTCAATGCGAATCATCCAAACGAGATAAAATGTTGGAATTGATCCAAAGCGACGGCAGTGCCGAGGATATTTCCAGA
Organism: uncultured Oxalobacteraceae bacterium; assembly: GCA_937996605.1. Lineage (GTDB taxonomy): Bacteria > Pseudomonadota > Gammaproteobacteria > Burkholderiales > Burkholderiaceae_D > Undibacterium. Next base: position 18,460 of record CALKVB010000202.1, read on the forward strand.
TTGACTGGGATTGCCATCAGCGATGTGGAGATTCTCAAGAAGATGAGCGAAGACGATCGGGCGGTTGTGGTGGGGGTGTTGAGCAAGCGTTCTCGTTGGGCCATGTTTGGCATTATCACCACCATTATGTTGTGCGTCATTCGAGTCATCTGTTATGTGATGGGTCAACCTGGAGTGTCAGCTACCATTGCTACCGGAGCCTTGGCGTACTATGGAGGAATCACAGCCTTGATGGGCTTGGCCGCGTACTTGATTCATCGCATTATGCAAAAGTATATTGTAAAGTATGAAACATGGGTCGAATCGTTGAAAGGTTGGGTGGCTGATCGGATGTCTTGGAACACTGCCTTGAAGGTGTTGGCTGCCAGTGCATGGATTTTCTTCTTGGCAGCACCCGCCTTGGCCGGGGCGTCCTTTGTGGTCAGCAAAGGAACGTTTACATGGACAGCGTTTTGCACCGCCGTGAATGCGTCTTGGACCGCCAGCACACCCTTGGACGTCTGGATCGGATCTACGGTCAATTCGTTCTATGCATGGTTAGAGATGGCGTTTGGAGGATTCAAAGAAGTGGTACGTCTTCTCATGGGTGGTGGATTTCACGCGATCACCGCTTAAAAGTATTTCAGACAGAACTTTTCCATCTCAGAACACTCAACAAAGAACATGGCTTCGTTTCAAGTGGCGCCGGCACCGTGGACCGACTGGTTGGATTGGTCGTTGGATGGAGACCAAGGTCTGGTGCGAAAAACCATGGAAGACGGGGCGGTAGCCGCCACTCTCGCGGCAGGTGGTCATCGCTTCCATGTGTTTGGCGTGTTGGATGGCCACGGTGGTGCAGAAACCATGCGTTATGCATCGAAACATTTCGTGCCCATTCTGTATGAATCGCTGAAAACTGTAGAGCCTCATGTGGCTCTAGCCAAGGCTTTTATGCGTCTGGACGAACAGATCAAAAACAACGTAACCGAACATAGTGGTTCTACTTTGTCCGTGGTCTTGATTCGCGAGCATCCATGGGGCGTTTGGTGTGCCAACGTGGGAGATTCGGCTATTTTTCAACGATTCCAAAACACGATGCAGCGGGTGACGACCAACCACAACTTGGAAACCAAAGTGGAGCGGCAGAGGATTCTGAACCATAAGCTGTTGGTGCTGGAGCCAAATGGATATGTCCGTGACTCCAAAGGCAACATGTTGAACATGACCAAATCCTTGGGGGATTTTGATTTCAAGCCCGGCGGTGTAAGTGCTCGACCAACCGTGAAAAAAATCGAAGACGTAGAGTGTCTGATTCTTTCGTCAGACGGTTTTACAGATGTCATTCCTTTGCGAAGTATGAAATCTCGGTGGAAAACATTGGGAAGCAATGCTGTGGCGTGGGGACACTATCGACGAACCATGTTTGAAACGCATGACAATACCACGATTTGTATTTTGCACTTCAAAGGTAAACCCAACAAAGAGAACGCATCATTGGTGGATGCGATTGAACGACTGCAAGTCTTTTGATCAAGCAGCAATAGGGGCTTCGCTGGGCGGCGTGGTGTGTTGCACTTGTGAAAGTCGAATAGATACTGAATCTCCAAACCATGATTGAACGACGGCATGGGCTCCATGTTGTTCCAACAGCTTGATTTGTTGCTTACACCAATGCTGAGCCGACATTCCCGTGAGGTAAAAACGCGCATAGTCTTCTGCCAAAGAGAGCCATGTGAATGCCAACACGCTTCGCGAAAGATCTGGACACTTGAGAAGAATGACGCAATGAGTGACGATCCATAAGACCCAATCGGCGATGTAATGCGCCAAAACACCTCCCGCCAAGCGACTGTCATCCAGCCATTGCTCTTTGACGAAAATATTCAAAAGACATTTAAAGACTTCGTTCAAGAAATAGGGTAGGGTGAATAGGTCGCAAGGCTCTGCAGTGTAGAAGATCCATCCTATGCATGCAGAGTAGAACGACAGCCGAATGACCTGCTCGAGCAGCATTGCGTCGTATACAGTACGAGCCTGCTTCAAGGCGTCGGACCAAAGGTTTTCCATCCTTTTGAGATCTGTGAGCGACACAAGAACGGGATCATGGGAAGGACAGTTTTAGTTTCGATACAAAAGTGAAAATTGATGTATCAATCTTCGTTTTGCCTGATCCTCAAAAGATAGATTCTTTGCGATTCGCGAAGTGAAATACAAGGTTTTCGTATGGAAGGATCGTCCAGAACGGTTCTTCTCTTGACGTGAAAAGCCTGTTTCGTTCCGTTCATGAGTAGCAAACGAGAGGCGAAATGAGAGATCGGCAGGTTGGCTTTTTGTCTCCGGATGGCATTTTCGCGAAAGCTTTCGATGAGATCTTCGTTGGACCAATCGGTGATGTGAGTGACCACCGGGTATAGTTCACCTGTGGCAAGCTCGATGATTTCATACAGATTCATCGCTTTATTTTCAAGGTTTCTCCGATTGTCGCACGTTTCAAACGCGATCAAGTTTCTTTCGTTGTACGGCCACAATCCCTACAAAAGTGAAAGTTGGTCATGGGTTCATCGCTGCTTCGAGTTTGTGTGGTCATGGTGGTAGTGTTGGTGTTTCCGCAATATCGACAGCGAACACCCATGGGTTTGTCTTCTTCTTGAAAGGTTTGTTCTGGAGTTTGCAAACGGTAGGGCAAAGGCATGGTGACGGGTGTTTGGCATCTCTTTTTCAAATAGTATTCCTCCGGATTGGAACGAATAATGTTTCTCTTGATGTCCAAGGGTGTGGCATAGTGTTTCAGTTCCGACTCCAAATACGCGGCCTGTTCAGGGGCAAAATGGCTGAGATAGCGTTGCAGCTTTTCGTTCCAACGTTTAACTTGTGATGCCGAAGGCTCTTTCAAAGACATGATTTGCCGTGACATTGCTCTCTGTTTATTCACACTGAAGCATCGGTTGGTTTTGAGCATTCACTCCACACCGCAAGCATCGCAAAGACACGGGTAAAGGCGATGTCATACGATGCAGAGTCGTCAAAGACAATTTCAGCATCGGTCACATGCTCAAGATCGTTCTCGTTAAGGGGAGCAAAGCGCTGATCGTTCCAGATCCATTCCAACAACGGAATCGCGGAATCTTTGTCTTTGAACTCTGAGACGTAGAAATGTTGAAGATCTTTGGCCAACGGATAAAAGGCCACTCGATATCCTTTTCGTTGCAAGAAGTCGTACAATTGGCGATCGGCCGGTTGCAGCTGTTCGGCCGTGTCAAACTGTTGGTAGCGACCTTGCAAACGGCACAAAAAGGCATACGATGGAACCTCCACGTCATCACGGATGGGGTCGTGGGTGATGCAAACAGGCTCCACCACTTGGATCATATCTTCGATCTGGTCGCGCAATGCGGCCATGGCAGCTGTTTGTGGGCTTGAGTAGAAGACGTTCACATCGGAAGATCCCTCTGGCACTTGAAAGGAATCTTCATCCGCATCCAACACGTGTTCTTTACGTGTTCCGCTTTCGTCGGTGTATCGAATGTACACTCGAGTCGATTGATCTTTGTAGTCTGAAAGATCGCGAATCACGGGGTAGCCGTCGTGGTCGCGAATGGTCTCCCCGTTGTAAGCTTGGATTACTGCCACGTCTCGCAAGAAATCATCATCTCGAAGCAGTTTGATCCATCCAGCCAGTTCGTTGACTTCATCCTCATTTTCAGGATCTGTTTCGTCGATTTTCTCCAATAACAGTTCATACACGTTTCGCACGTTGTACGACTCTGGAATTTGGGGAGCGATTCCCTTGTATTTGCCAAACACGGGAAATGTGAAGGAAATTCGCGGACAATTCACCGGAACCACTTCATGAGGACAGTCCAGGGTGAAAAAAACGATCCAGATGCTGTCCGAGGTTGGTGGCAGATGGTTTCCAATCGTGACTTGCACGGGTTGGCCGCAGATTCGTACGGGACTGATGTCGTCCGTGACCAGCATCGTCATGGTGTGGGGCAGTTGACCTCGCGGTGGCAGGGTCGAGTCGTAATGAGGCTTCATAAAGTCACCCTTGTCGTAGATGTGTTTTCGACCATCGCCGATTTCCACTTGACGATGTTGAAACATTCCGTAGATCCAATTCGACTCCGAATACAGGTTATTCCAAACAAAAAACGTTTCCTTGCACGTCTTGGACGATCTCCATTCAGGTTTCCACTCGGTGGAGGTTCCCATGCCCACTTGAGAAGGTTCAGCGGTGGGCTCATCATAGTTCCATACGCTTTGGTAGGAATGTAGCGAGCAGCTCGTTCGCAACAGGGATGAAATGGTACGAACGCCCGGTTTTGGTTCTTCCACTTTTGATTCACGCAGAAAGATGCCCACATGAGACTGTTTCACGTGTGCGGCCAAATACATGTTGTGAAAAGTGTCTGGAACCACACGGAAACTTGCAAACGACCAAAGGATTTCCTGACCAAAAAATGGAAGACGTTCGGAATTCTGTGGAGCATATGCTCCAATACGTGCGGTCTCATAGTCATGAAAATTTAGAATTGGAAATTCGTATTGGTCAGTTTGATGAACGAGGTCAATTCAAAGCGGGCTACGCCGAAGAAGACGCCATCGCCGTGAAGCGCTTGGAAACGTCACTGAAAGTCAAAGTGGACCAGGCTTCGAATTGGAAGGCCGTTCCACCTGTCAAAATGCTCAAGGCTGATTTCGGAAACCATTTGCAACAAGTGGCGTTTGAACATGGCGTGGGGACGATTTATCAATACAAAACAACGGTGGAAACCCGCGATGTCTTTGCTCACAATCGTCCCTTGAGTTTTCGTATCCGTCTGTCAAAGGAAGATCGGGTGGATTTGTCGAAGAAGCCGGACGTTCACGCTTTAGTGAAGCAAACGCAACCATTGAGTGTGCGTTTGTGTCTTCGCCATTCCTTCACCGAGACCATGACATTGGGTTCGGAAGAGGTTATGGTTCGGTACGACATTACCCGAACCACTTTGCCGTGCAAAACGAAGATCGAGGCCTTCAAGGCTGCTGCCATTTTTCAAGTGGAGCTTGAGTTGGTCAGCAAGCTCAGGCCATGGTCTGACAAAACAGTGGAATCGGATCAGAATCGCCTCGTTGCTCAAGCATTGTTGGCGAGGGCAGTGGCATTGTTGGGATCGTTTACCGTCGAGAACGACCAACGCCGAGCATTGTTGCCACCTCGCATCGCTTTGCTCCATGGAGCCACTTCTCAGTGATCGAGATCTTTCAAAAGATACCTACGACTTGTTCGGTGGTTCTCATGATTTCAGTGCCTTTTTCACCATAGATGAAGTGGCGCCTCCAACACCTACTCCTTCGCTTCCGGTTGCGTCCACTCTGGCTTCCAATGAACGACCAAGTGCCGAACAATCGGATGCCCGATTGTTGCAGTGGATGCGACACGTAGTGTATATCCTAAACGGAACTCCTGCACCCGCACTCGATGCGATCTTGTCCTACTTTGTGTTGCAGAATCGAGGCCGAAGATTCATGCAGAAGAATACCGTCAATGTAAGTCAATTGAGTGATATGGAGCAACGCGTGTTTGCACATATTCAATCCCAATTACGTAATCCTGAGCGAAAACGTCGAGTCACTGAATTTCTCAATGATCGCAAAATCACACGACGTTTGATCAATTTCTTCGTGGTTCACTACACCAAATTTCATCCCGTCTCTTATTATTTGGACAAGCGTGAGTATCCCTACAAGATTCTTAAACCGCTAAATCAACCGGTGCAGCCTCACGTGCTGGAACTCATAGGCCAAGGCGCTCCTATTCGTTGGATCAATTTGTACGCCGAGTACACCAGTTGCAAGAAAATGGACTTGTATCGGAATTGTCATGCCGCCTACGGCCGCTCCAATGCGGTCAAGGATGATGTCAATACGGCCACGTACACATTGTGCGAGATGAACTTTTTCCTGTGGTTGGACTCTGTCGGAGGCATTGACGCATTTCGGGAGCTGGAACCAGAGATTCGCGCCGCCAAGCAAGCGTATGAAGAGGATGCACATGCTCGAGAGCGAGAACAAGTTTCGGGTACCAAGCGCAAACGGTGCAAGACGCTTCTGAAAGACACTGATGGCCAAAACTTTCCCACCTTTGCCTTGCGCTATGTGGACCGCAGTGTGTCTCCGTTTGTGATGATGGGTGTCAAATAAATATGTGGTTAGATCATATCTTGAAAAAGAGGTATCGGCCGCAGGACGTGCAGCGGAAGTTGCATCAGCTCGATCAGTGGATTGAAAAGACAATGCCGGACACGGGGTGTTGGAACATTGATTGGCTGGGAGAACTGGTACGGAAAATCGACGATTTGTGGTATGAGGGCCAGTTGTTGAAACACCTGGAAGACTCCTATGGCGGACTTCGTTTGGAACTGGACGTGGAAAGCAAATCCGTTGCCGGCTATGTGGTGGAAACTGCGGATCGAAAACGTATCAGTTTGCACATGAACCGCGATCTCTTTGTGGAGCTCTTCCAGAAGCGCGATGTGGCGTACCACTCGGGTGGCAACATCTGTCGAACCCGTGCTTCATGCTTTTTGGGAGTATTGCTGCACGAAACGATGCATCTATTGGTGACATTGGCAGACAAGCATGGTGTACAGAAGGAGAAGAGCGAACATGACCAGCAGTTCAAAGCGATGATTCGGAATTGGTTCGGTCAACAAGAGACATTGCACGGTTTGATACCAGGTTACCATGCCAAACAGGACATTGCTACGATTCGCAAAGCATTGAAGCCTGGTCTATCGGTGGAGGTGTTTCATGACGGCACATGGCATCCGGCGGTGGTCACCCAAAAGGGGCGAGTGTGGCATTCGATTCGTTTGCGGAATGGTTCGCGCATGGAGGTTCATACAGGATTGATTCGATTGAAGGATTGACGTCGGATTTGGCGTGGACTCCGGTCCGTTGCCATTCGGTGACCGGACGCAATTTGACGACATGACCAGTTTGAATTTGAAGCGTTCAAAACCTGACGAAGACTCTGAATATTCACATATACTTCGAGTACTTGCATAATGCACATGTAGTTTCAGAGCTACGCATTGCATGATCTCCCATAACACAAACATCGTAATCCGCTCCATGTAAATGCCAAACATGACCATTAGGGCATTCACGACGTTTTGCGCATTGTGCGATCCATGATGATCTGGCTTTGGAAATATCATCTTGCCATCCGCAAATGGGACATTCGCAAAGCATCAAGTGCCACTCTTTATCATTTGATCCCAATCCTATGTAGCAGAACGGTTGTGTCAGGCATGCAAGCCGAATACAAAATTGATCATGCTTTGATGACTTTGTCTCTCCCTGCAAGAAGGCTTCCAATGTTTTTGCGGACCATAATTCATTCGAAAAATGAAGTGGTACTCCGTCGATTCTTTCAGAAATAGGAGAAGTCAAAGGGGGACTAAAAGCCTTTGCTCGAAAACACCAAAGTTGAGAAAGCTTCCGTGGTTGACTTGAATCCGTCGCAGACATCGTAGCAAAAAGTTGTTCGCTCTTAAAGTCTTTCAGACTTGAAGGCAAACACGCTAGTCTTTTCAAAAATTTCAAATGAATAATGTTCAGAGGTCAAAATCGTCAAACCAATCCTCGATCTTTTTGAGCCTCAGAATTCACCGAATCAACCAGCGGGTGTATCCACCGCGGCATGTGTCGCTTGACCTGTTTCCATTTGAACCAAGCCACCCGTTCAATTTCCTTTCGTAGTCGAGGGCGAAAGACGTAATCACGCCTTACATTGGGAATGCGAAGCAAAAACAGTTTCTTGCCGCGGTCACTGGTCCATTCAACGGGATCGCCTTTGGCTTCCCCGCGCAATCCCACTTCCTCCCATACTTCACGCAAAGCGGCCGTGGCCAAGTCTTCGCTGGGCATTTGCTTGCCGCACGGAAAGGACCAGAACTTGCTATGAACACCGCGTACCAAAAGTACATGCTCTCCTTCCTCGTCTGTAATGATGGCTCCGCAGCGAGTGGCACTTCGTTCGGTCTCCTCGTACGTTTTCCACGCGTTCCAAGCATCTTGTGACGACCACTGCATCTGTTCAATGGTTTCGTTGTACAAGTCAGAAAACTCACAGGGTTTGCGAAAGTCAATGTAATACCAATACATGTGTTGAATCTTGTTCATCAGGTCGTACTGTTGACTGCTTTCGGAAGGGATACTACTACAGCCACTTAAAAAACGATTCTTTAAATCCAACCAATCTGCAGCAGAAACCATTTTGTTTATTTTTATTTGCTCACTTAGAGAACCTATCGGTTCTCGGTCAGAGATTGATAAATCTCTTCTTGACAGCTGTGACCATGTCACAAATCACATCGACTTGACCCAGCCCAGGGGATACTCGATCTGCGAGGTCGCGTAATTCGCGGGCTTCGTAGGGACATGCCTCCCTTTTGGCACCTTTGAATCTTTTCTGCTAATTCTCGAAACGCAGTTTTGGACTCTTCGTTTCGGTGTTCGGCAAAGGCAAGTCCTGTTCGCACTTTGTATGCCGCAGTACCCATTTTATTTCATGAAACTAATGGCGGTCAAGGATTAGTGCGTTTGGTGCAGTGCATGACAGTCAGCATGGATGAGTGGGCTGCACACGTTCATGAACTGGAAGATGAAAACCACTCGCGGGAAGAACGATTGGAAGAAGTGACCAATGAGCTTGATGCCACTAAAGAGGAATGGGTCCAAACAGAGCAAGAACTCGAAGAATGTAAGCAAAGGTCTGCTGTATTGAAGTCGTCCCTGACAATCGCAGACCGTGCCTTGCTAAGATTGGTGCTACGACCTTGGATTCATGATGATCATTTGATTGACTTTGTGGCATCGCATGTCACCAAGTTCCGAAGGTTGAAATAAAACTGGTTTTGCAAAGGTCTGAATCCTGTTGACGTAACGCTGACAACCGAAAAACAAAACCATGGAGATTCCCAGGATTGTGAGTGCCGTTACTGGCACCTTCCGCTATCAAGTACTGGTCAAAGAATTGGACGTTGCCACACCTCTGCAGTTTCTTTCTGGAAAAGTGTTGGGATGCGAGTGTCCCACGGATCATCACGGAGACTTGTGCTCTGGTAAACCATGGGTGTCACGATTCTTCATCGAGTTCCCACACGCTCGAATTCCTCGCAGATCTGCGCCTAAGCGAGCTGTGCCCAAGGAAGTCCCAGTTCGTGCACCGAAGCATCACAAAAAGGCAGGATTGCGGAATGCTCTGACTCACCCGGAACTGAATTGGCCGGGAGACATGGGCAAAATGGAGTTTGAGACTGTGTTTTTGGACGAAAGTGGCCGCGGCTGTTTGGCAGGTTCGATGGCGGTGGTGGGTGTGATTCGACTCAAGACACCCTTGCAACATCTGCCCAACCTTCGGGATCGCGTTTGTTCCGACATTGATGACACCTGGTTGGAAAAGTTATACAACGATTACAATCCTGCTGGAACCAGGGTTCCTCTGAATGAAATTGCCTTGCACGATTCCAAGATTCTAAAGGAACAAGAACGGGAGCACGCATTTTTGCAGTTGTTACATTGTCCCGACATTTGCTTTTGGATTGAATTGATTCCTCCGTCAATTATTGACTCACGAGGGTTGGCCAAGGCATGGCCAGAAGGCATGTTGCGCTGTGTGGAACATGTGGTCCGCTTGGTGGGTGCAAGCCAAGCCGTGACACGGCAATTGGTGGATGGGAAACAAAACCTGGAAATTCAAACTGCCGGTATCACCGAAAGCCAAGCGGTGGTCAAGGCCGACTCCACGTTTCGGTTGGTGGCTGCAGCCAGTATTTTGGGCAAGGTGAGTCGCGATCGTATGATTACTTTACAAGCTGACGAGGTGAAATCCGTCCATCCCGAGTTCGAAAACATCTTTCGTAAGCACAAGGCCTATTGGGCCAACAAACGCCATGCCGAGCTTTTGGAACAAGGTTACGTCACCAAATACCATCGCACGTCATTTCAACCTTTGAAAGGATTTCTGGCCAGCATGTGAGACGAACGTCATTGACTTCAACATCGCGATTGCGCCTAGCCATGTTTATCCAGTCGAAACAAAAGTGGAATCAGTGCTCCATCGGTGTTGGCAAGCTATAGTGACGTGTGCGATGGCTTACAGGCTGGTCTGGAAACTCTTGTTGAAAGCCTTGAGCCACGGGATCCATGCTCATGTAGCCAAACAAGGCATGAAACTGTTGTCGCAGACCCGCATCCCATTGTCGCGCCATATCTGCCGAACGGTTCTTCCATACGTTAGATAACCGTTCTCCGATTCCCGGCAATGTCGTTTCATGGATGCGATTCTGCTCGATGCTTGCAGCCATGGTCTTTTGCTCTTCATGCGTAAGACGGGCAGTTTTTACGCTTTTCAATAAAAGGTACACAATTTCACTGGAACGTTGAACCAAGGTGCGGGGGTTTTCTGCAGCGGTAGAATCTTCGAGTGATTCACACCACGCCTCCAACGACTGTTCCACAAAAGCGCGCCATCGATTCTGGCCCAAGCGAATAATTTCTATGGCTATCATCAAGGATGTGACTCCACACACTCCAAACGATTGCTGTATGTTTCGCACACACATAACAGGGCGCATCCAATAGACACGTCGAGTGATGGCTGCGATTTTGGTCCACGCCTTTTTCGCTGCGGTCCCAATGGTGTATTCGATCATGTCGGTTCTTTCTATGTCCTCCTTGGAAACCGAACTGGTGTCAATTTTTACCATATACCAATCCGAAAGCGAAACGGGAAGCAGTAAATACATGACGGCATGTTCTCCATCGTTGGTGGAAGCTTGCATCAGAATGGGAACGAGCGTACCATGTTTCAACGCATACCACTCCGAATAGGCCAAAAGACATTTGAGTCGTTCGGAAACGTCATCGAAAAAAATAGAATCATCATAATGAAAATAGATGTACGGAGGCAACTGGGCATGTTTGGCCATAATGATGGCCAATAGATGTAATCGATCAAAATCTAATCCCGTAATGAGAGCCCGCTTCTGGTGATAGGTACAATCATTTTGCTCTAAACAGGCTTCGGTTTTGCTTTCATAACTCTCATACGATCGATCACTGACGTACAATGAGTCGTTCAATTCTTGTAATCCTACGTTTTCAACGTAGGAACACCCATCCAACGAATGCAAAAACGAGGCCAAGCCATCCGAGGCCATCAAGTTTCTTTTTCGTCTGCATAGAAGTTCTTTATTCAAACGTATAATTCCATTTGGCTTCTGTGCCTTGACCCAAACTAAACTTAAAGTTACAATCCAATGGAAATAGATCCTCATATTGGACAATATCGAACCTTCCCAACACTTTCCATGTGGTGGATCCCACAAAGGAAATGGTGCCTCCGGAATTGAGTTGGACCACTTGTAATAGATCGGGTAAAGTACCCACTTCGGATTGGAGGCTGAAACCCTTAAACGGTTCGAAAGGATCGGATGACCAGGACAAGGCTTGTAAGGGAAAGTCAGGATTCGAATCGACAAAAGATCCCACCATGATATACCCCGTTGTAGCTGTGAGCGGACTGAACCAAAAGTATTGACCTTCGGGCGGCGGTTGCGTTGGACTGTAGGCAACCACACAACCAAAGGCATCCAATGTGAGAAACGGTCCACGATTACTATCGTACACCAATCGACTATACAACAGTGGAGGATTCGGCTCTGTCACGAACGAAATCAGCTCCGCACTTCGAGCCACGATCGACCAGGTGGTTCCCTTGGTAATGCGGATTTCGAACCAATAGTTACCTGACGAAATGCTAGCATCCGTGATCCACCAATAAAGAGTCGTGGAAGGCAAATCCCATTGGATTTGATTGGAGGGAATGGAAAAGACGGTTCCGTCTTGCCCCACCAAAAACGGCACGACTTGATAATCCGTGTCAGTGAAGGTGAGACTCAATTGGGTCCGAATCCGGAACGCAGGCTTCAACAAGGGTCGCAAGTTCTCGGAGATGATGTGAATGGTATCGGAAGATTTCTGAGGGTAATCCCAATGGACTCCGACGGGCAAATTGATCCGATTCAGTGTGGTAGATTGGTCGCCACTGGTAAAACGTAAATTGTAATTGGTGACTTGAGAGCTCACCGTCTGAACCCATTGGAAAAATGGGTCCGAAGGTCCGAATAAGGGCGCTATGTATTCCACAGGTCTCCAGAGCTCTGCCACATCCAGATTCGTCTGATACTCCCAGGTTCCAGAAGGGAGGGTCGGCACACCAGTGAAATCAACACTCAAATCTAGTACAATGCGACCGGAACTGATGGATCCTGCGTTGCGAGGACTGATGCCATACAAGATGAAGCCGCTGCGCAATCGAAGCGAAGGTGCCAAGATTCCATTGCATTTCAATTGGAAGACCAATGCGGCTGTATTGGGAGCGGTGATTCGAACGGTGCCCACTCCCGTGACCGTATGACTCACAGCGACATCGCCTCCTCCGTCGAGAGAATACACGAAACTCAGTGAAGCGCTAGACCAATCGCCGACGTACACCACTTGAAGATCCAAGACTGCGGAAGGTGACACAACGCTCGGCACCGTTGCGAAGTAGGTGAGTTGCGTCACAGCAAAGGCCACTTGCGGATCTTTGAGACGAATGGTTTTCGGAAGCTGAACTTGGTTCTGGTCCCGCACCGCCTTGATCAGATAAGCCCCCGAGTTTTGATTCGGGGTCACAAACGTATACGTGACCGGAGACGTGGTGGTTGTTCCCACCAGCGTTGGGGTTATGATGGATGTGGTCAGACCGCCGTCAAAACTTTGCAGCCATTGCGTTGGAGCCACAAAAGGCCCATTGGTCCAAGACAGCAACAGGGTGATGGTGGCTCCATGTACCACTTCGGCAGGATCACCCTGAATCTGCAGCGATGTCAAAGCAAAGGCTGAACCGACCACCAATACGTTACTTGAAGTGGTTTGATCTTGATCGCTATTGTAACGAATGACGAGCGAAACGGGTGAAGTGACGGAGGGTGCTTTCCAGGAAAAGGTTTTGACACCTTTGCTATCCGAAACGGGAGTCATATTATGAATAGCAACCAGCGCAGACGTCGCGGTTTTGTAAAAGAATTCCATTGTGTTGAGCGGTGGCCATGCGGCGTTGGCATAGGTGGCGCGGATGGTAACAACATCGTCGGGTTTGACGCTACCTGTGGCAGCAAAGGTCAAGGCGGTGATGGTAAAGCGTTTGATGGGACTGGGTGGCGTGGCCTTGTCGAACAACTCATACGATGTGACCGAGACCGTTTTGCTGCCTACCGTGGCTTGAACCCGATAGCGCAAGTGGTGCGACGTAAAGGCTGCTCCTGGGGTCCAAGTCAATCGTTGGGTGGCGTAGTTGATTTGATAGGTGGCGGAAGAAGCAGCGATCCACTCGCTGTTGGCATCGGTTTCGCTCAGAGCCAAGTTCCACTGTACGTCGGGAGTGATGTAGTCTTTGTCCCAACTCATTTGAATGGTGCTAGTCTGATTGGTGTAGACGATGCTATTGGTGGAGGTGGATCCTGGACCGGTCAGCAAACGGAGTTTCGGTTCCACTGTAAAGGCTTCAGAAGTAAAGCGAACAGTATCCCACGCCCGAATGACACACTGGGGACTCCAGGATTGCACTTGAAATTCAATGCCATTGGTGGTGGGTGAAACATCCACCACGCGAGCCACGGGGACACCTTTGGAAACCCCGCTGTCGTTCAAATCTGTCCAGGTGACCCCATTGTCGAGACTAATCGACCATTGTACCGATACATGGGATAATCGCTTGGATCGAGTGGTATACACAGCCCGAATAGTTTTTCCCGGCTCGAAAATTCGTGATTGAGACCGAGCATCTCCTATTAGAAAGATATCACGAATACCGTTCGCACTGAGAGGGGTCATCAGTAGACATAAAATCAAGACCCCACAGGCCAAAAGCAGTAAGGCCAAGTGAGGCCAAATGCTAGGTGTGGGCGGATCCTCAATCGAACAACCGGTATTCATGTTTATTCCATGAACTCATCTGAGGAATCATCCGAACATTCCATCACAATGGTGGATCGAAACATATGATCGATCACCGCATGCAAGTCGCGGAAAATGTCGACGGGGTCATAACCAGAGAGATAGCGAAGGAGGATTCGTTCCAGTTCGTGATGTCGGTCGCAGCACAAGTAGGCGCCAACCAGAATGGCCATGGCAGGTGAATCAAAAGATATATGGCGTAAATCATGGTGATCTCTTTGCTGGATGAGATTCTTGATAAATCGTTTGGTTGTTTCCAGTACCACAGCCGCTTCCGCGGCAAAGAAGGGCGGTGGATTCATGTTGATCGAATAGTCGAGTTTATGCAACCGTTCCCGCGGAACGAACAACGTGGGCGTGGTTTCTTGCAATCCTGAAACTCGATAAGCGTGACCCACTGAAAAGCGTGGACCTTGAGCCCGAATAGGGGCGAAGATGTCGGGTTGATTCATGACGTTGTGGTACATGGGGATATGTTTGAGCGGTCCTTTGCTCCATGCGTCCACATGCGGTGGGATGTCTTGGTAGCGAAGACGGCTATGGGGAAACAAGGAATGACTTTCGCATCGACAGATGCGCACGTGGCTTTGGTAAAATTCCCTGGTTTCGTTGCTGCGATCTTCGATTCGGCTGGCCGACAGATACGCTTCGCATACGGTGCTCAACGTTCGTGCGATCGACCATGAAAAGGTGTTGGTGGAATGGCTAGGTGGTTTACGACAGGTGGGACAATTCCAGGATTGGAGTTTCAAGGTGCACAACTCGCAGCACGAATGTCCGCAATCAAAGGTGATGGGTCGCACAAAGACATCCAGGCAAACGGGGCAATGCAACATCTCTCGAATGGCAGGCGGGGGCCGAAGAGGAGCCTCCTCGTCCATCACTAAGGAATGTTTTTCGCCCGCCATGGTGATATGAATGGATGTTCAGAGAACTGTCAAGCGAGCCGTCATCTGAAACCATTCCTGTTCGGTCAATTGGTGATGTAGGAGTTGAAGAGGGGAATATTTTGGATGGCTCGGTTCTCCATTCCATCCTGTGGTTTGGCTTTGTTGCAAGCCCCTCAGTCCACCTTTGATTATGTACTGCATTTGACGGAAGGTGAATCTCCGGATGCACCACGGGCCCGTGTGTTGACCCACCGTTGTGTTTTATTGGCCCATTCGGAGATGATGCAAAGTCTGATTAATGACACTACGTTCTTTGACTTGACCATCAATTTGCAGCCAGGATATTTGGGAGCATGCATTGAATTGTTGCAATTCATGTATGTCAAGGATCCAGATTTGTTATCCGATGTCGACAAGGTGTTGCATTTGTGTGGCACTTTTCAAATGCCCTATTGTCATCTGGTGATTCGCGAACGCCTGTACCAACCGCTCGACGAATGGCGACATCCACACATTCAACTTCGCCTTAAGGATGGTCAAAGTGCCTTTGTATGTGGAGAATTTTTCGAAAAGTGCCTGGCTTTTCATCAAACAGCTCTGGCAGAGAAATGCATGGAATGGAGTCAAAAGCAAAAGTCGAGTCGAAACGTGGAAACTCAAACCGAAGAGGTGGTGGAAAAGCAAGAAGAACCTGAAAAACCGCCTGCCGCCGCGAAACGCTCCAAGGAGCGGGTGAAGCAAAAGACAGTGATGGTGCGTTATCACACCCGAACCTGGGAGGCTTCGTCGGCGGCGTCCAAGCGAAAAAGACGTTCGTGAATTGATTTCATGTTCACTTAAAAAAAGATGAGTTCAGGAGATGAGTTATCATTGGATATGTTGGACCAACCAGCAGAGCCTGCCAATGTTCAAGAGTTGGACCAGCAACATTTGGCCAAAGTCAACGAGGCCAAAACCTCGAATCGTGCATGTGCCGATGACAGTTACTATACGTTTGATACATGGTGGTGGAATGTCATTTTATTCATTTTTATCGTTGGATTTTTAACTTATGTATCTATCATGATCATTCGCGGGTTTCGCCGAAGGAGAGAGTATCAAAGGGTCGGATACCGGAGATAAACGAGCCACGCGGGGCGTCGAAAGATTCCCTGTTCGGGATCCACGGGGCAAAAGTTTAGGTCATAGTCTTGTGTCAAGACGGTGTCGTTCTGCAGATATTCCCACACGTCACCGTCATTGAATGGCTTATGCTGAGATCGAAAGAAAGCCCCTCGAAAGTGCATCAAATTCGCGACATCCATCTCGGTGATGTGAGGATTTCGACGAAATAGGTCGATGACGGTGTCGAAGATGAACTGATGTTTGAGATTGGTAGGACTGCGAGGGAGAACGAAAACCTTTGGCTTTGCTGGTTCCTCTAAAGCTTCGATCGGTGCGGCGATGGCCTCCTTCAAAAGTTGCTTCAATTGTTCATTGACCGCTTGTAGTTGTTTATGTTTTTGCTCCAATTCTTCATAGCGCTGCTTCCAAGGTTCATCCTGTTGGCGCTTCTTTTGAAGTCGTTGTTTGGCTTCTTCAATAAACGCCCAGTCGTCCATTTTTTCCCGTTTGACATGAGATCGCGTTAGATTGCGTGATTTGCCATGGTTTCATGTGCGATGAGCACAGAAAGAAAGGGATGTGGTTTACGGTTTTGGTCTTGTTGTTTTTCATGACCTGTATTTTACTGTTACTGGGTATGATTCCCTCAAGTTCTCCATTGGTGGATGTGGATGCACCCCTCAACATGGCTCTGTTTCGAGCCCCAGCTCAAAGCTATTCCTATCAATTGGTGAATGTGTGGGTGGAGAAGTCCTGGAGTAAAACGGGTCAGCGTATACCTTGTCGTCTAGAACAAAGCGGCGCCAAAAAGACGGATTCCTTGATTATTTATTCGCATGGAAACTCGGAAAACCTGCTGAGTTGCATGCCGTTTTTGCGCGAGGCGGCACAAACCTTGCGAACCGATATGCTGAGTTGGGATTACTCGGGGTTTGGATTGAATGAGGCTGAAAAGTATGAGAGAACAGCGGAAGGGGTGAATTTGTCGTTACAAAGCGTGGTATCGTATGCGCGTACGACGCTAGGTTACACAACTATTCTGCTCTGGGGGTATTCGCTGGGAACCGGGCCTTCGTTGGCGGTGGCAGCAGAGGCGTCTGCGAAAGTGAGCGGTGTGGTTTGCTTTGCGGCGTATACGTCGATCTTGGACGTGGTTCGCGAGTGGACGCACGACCGCGTGGCAAGTTTATTCGACGAGCGTTGGAACAATCGGGAGGCCATCACTAAGATCTTATGTCCGGTATTGCTCTTGCATGGCCAACAAGATCAACTGATTCCGGTTCGCCACTCTGAGGAGCTTAAAAAGACCTGTCCAAACGCGACTTTGGTGGTGTTGCCAAAAACGGGTCATGCCGCGTATGAATGGAGCGAGATTCTACATCATGTGTCCCGATGGAAGTCAAACCTTGAGGCAGAGGCATGACGAAGCAAACCCATGAGGACACGAAATGTAGACTCTGAATAATTTTTTACTTTTTTGTAACCTTACTAAAAGAAAGCAACACTCGATGTCCATGTTGAGTTCTCCGATGATGATGGGTTTGACCGGGTTGGTCCTGGCGACTTCGCTCACCTTGTCCATCTGGGCGTTTGTGAGAACGTATGAGGATAAGAAGAAGGGTGTGGTGACTACGCCCCAGACGCGATTCTTGGAAGGAGTGCAGCGTCCTCTGATCTTTGCTCCGTTTGGTGAGACGGGCTCAAAAGACACGTTTACCACTTGGCCCGCTTTGATGGCGGAGCTGGCCACCATTGCCGGTGAGAAGACAATCATCTTCGACAATCGCGGCGACTTTAGTGATCAGATTACCATTCCCGCAGGTACGTACGACATGACTGATGTGAAGTGGACCATGTCGCCCAGCTCTCGCGCTGTGTTCAACCCGGCCTTGGATGCTACCATCACTGCCACCACCGGTGTCACTCGTCGTTTAGAGGTCATCCTGGCCCGCGGTTGCGTCTTCAAGAATCTGCACCACATTTCCGGTCCCTTTTTGATTCGTTGCAACAACAGCGTCGCGGCCAACATCACCATTACCAACCCCAGTGGCAACGATATCAATGCCACCACCGTTCGCATTGAAGGCGGTGCTATGATTGCAGCGGCTGCCGTGAACGCCACTTCAGGTACCACCAAGCCTTTCATCTCCTTCCAGAACGTGACTCGCGGTGCTTTGATCTTGGACACCATCGATCTGATCAAGAATGGTCACGTCGACAATGTTCCGCTGATTGAATTGACGGGAACTTCCACGGTGGACGTGCATACCAACAACTCTATGATTGGTGAGAATGAATTCACATGCGCTTCGACGTGCACGCTTCGCTTCTTCATTACAGGTGCTTTGGTGTCCCATCCTACCTTTGCCACCTTGAACTACCCCGTGACTCGCATCGTCAACGGACGACTGAATGCTGTGGGCACAGCTACGGTCACAGCCACCGATATGAACAGTGGTTCAAAGTTTGTCAACTTGAGCAGCACTGCAGTGAATGCGTTCACCGTGGCAGATGCTACCGCTGCCGGAACTGCACTCACCACCTTGAACGGATTCAAACTTGGTGACGTGATCCGCACTGTTGCTAACACTGTTGTTCGTGCTAACGCGGTGGCTTCAGCCACCACTTTCACGTGGGCCTAATTTGAATTCATTGGATTGATCAATAAAACCTTTGTTTACGTCATGTCTGATTGCGCAACTGTGATCGATCAATTGTTCAGTGACTTTTCCGAAATGCCAGCTGTGTTTTGGGACAGACCCAATTGCCAAGGCAATCGATGGCCGGTCGAAGGTGATCACACCCCATTCGACCAAACGTTGACTTGGAGTCGTACAGGTTTGCCACGATTGGCCTCTTTTTACATTCCGCCTCATGCCACCACCAAAATCGAATCGTCCAATGGCGGCGGCTTGACGCTGATGGGAGTTTCCAGTGACACGTCGAGAGCATTGCTGCAAACCTGGGACACAGTGACTGGAGAGCCATGTCCGTCCACATCCGCCTCGCATGATTGTGGCCGTCGTGTGGATTGGGCAGGCATAGCTCGGTTCCGTGTGTCTCGACATCGCACATGGGACGACCACGTCATGAACAAGGCCATGGAAGCATCGCAGAACGGAACCTATGAATGGGTGCACAATGGTCGTACCTATCAACCAGACTGGGATGTGTTTATGAATCGCTACTGCAGTGAAACACCCACTCCCAATGGCTGCCAATGCTACGTGGAATGGCGTTCCCTCATTTCCAAATATCCAACCGTGGATCGGAGTAAATTGTACGCGGGTTTTTTGGACGGGGCATGTCAACCGAAAGCACACTTTATTTCCAAACGGGCACCCAAAGGTCAAGGCAAAGCTAGCGAATGTAACGATTTGGTGTATGCTTTGACACAAGCGGGAGCACCGCCTTCCATGAATATTCAATGCAACAATCGTTCCTTAGATGCAGCTCTGGCCACAAAGGAAGCCAACAAAGAAGAGCAAGACAACGACTCTGACCAAGAAGTTCCGGTGCTTTTGGTGGTGGCAGTTTGTGTTATGTTGGTCATTGTTCTTTGGGCGTTGTGGGCGCTGAAAGGCAATGACGCTCCAAGTTCCCCAGATTCAGAATGGTCACTTGGCCGGTCTCCGTTTCAGAGGTCAAATACAGATCCTGGTCAAGTTCAGGATCAGTAAAGGCTTGGACCATCCATGCAAAGGCTTGAGGTTCGAACGATCCTCCCACTTGCCAGTGGTCCCACGAAAAGGGGCGCAAGACTTCCGTCAGATCATGTTCAAAATCCTTGTATAACAAGCGCACTGAAACGGCTCGAGTGGAAGCAAGGCGCGGTTCGTCAAAGTAATGTTCGTCGGTGCATGGAAATAATGTTTGCTCATTTGCCAATTCAAATGGAATGGAGAATTCCTGGTCGTAAATGGTCTTGAAATGAAGCACTAGATGTGTGCTAGGTTGAGGAATGTCTCCCAATTCTTTGACAATGGTGCGAAGAGCAAATTGGTTTTCTTGAAATACACTCTGAAGCTTCTGATAGGTTTGTATGAATCGTTTGCTCCATGCTGCACCTTGATCGGAATCCACAGGTTCGGGATGCAATGTGACTCGAACATTTCGCATCAATAGGGGGCGGAATGGTGCCACAGTGGCCTTCTTTTTCGTACAACAACCACAGAATGGCATTTTGCGTTCTTTGTTGAACGATAAGTGTGTATCGCAAAGACATAGAATGTCAAACCAAACGCAAAACAATTCGTAGTTCAAATTTCATCCAAGGCATTTTTCCGCGAACGCATGCTGGAATGGATTCGACCCGTCTCTTTGGGAGCGCTATCAATGGCCTTGAGATTGACAGCATCTTCGGAGGAGTCTTCCGATGCTTCCGATTCTTCGGGTGCTTTGGCTGGTCGTTTGGCAGGGACTTTGACTGCCTTCGGGGCCTTGATAGCCTTTTGCTTCTTTGGGGTCGGCTGATCCGAGTCTTCGGTCGCAATTCCCAGAGGAAAGCGGGGGTGTTTTCCTCCAGTACGTGGGCGCGGATCGTTTTCCAGAGGCTCGACGTTCTTGTATTCTTGACCTGGAACCATTTGAATCAGACGCTTGCGTCCTTTGGTGGGTCTTGCTTCCTCTTCGACTTCACGTTTTCCATTGGAGCGCCCACGCTTTCTTGATTTGGATTTTGGGCTAAAGCTTGCAGGAGGTTCCCAATCCTTGTCCCGAGGATCGTCTCCATCGTCAGCTCGTGGCGCGGGCGGTGCCAGAAACAACTCGGTCAACACACCGGGTTCTCGTTCCCAATTGTGCGTATAGTGGCCGCGATATTCGCCAGTGCCACTCTCTTGAATGCCCATCACTTCGTGACGAACCATGCGACATGCATCGAGAAAGGCTTCGTTTTGCAGTCGTTGCTGGGAAACATTTTGACCGTAATGATGCACCATCGCTGCCCTGTCTCGTACGGCTTGATCGTGCGGCCCTCGGTACGATCGATGGAACAAGAGGTTGCATATGGTGTCGAGCGACGTATCGCATTGCTGAAATGTTTCGGGCACATGAGACAAGGTCCAGGCAGCATCATCTCGCACCAAACCACTTTGACCCTCAAATGCCACTCTCATGTTTGGCAGGATATGGGAGAACAGCAGTTTGAACACCCGATTTCTCTTGCCTTTGCATGATTCCAAAATGGGGAAAAAGGTGGTATATGCATCACCCTTGTGTTCTTCGGCGCCAAGTCGTTTGAGTTCGGAGGAGACAATGGTTCTCCATTTGGGAGGAAACTTGACCTTGTCCAGCAAAATCTTGCCTTGGGTGTACAGCAATTCCACCAATTGAAGCCAAGTGTAGGAGACGAGAATGTAGACGGCTCCGTTTTCCTTTTCGAAATTGATGCAGGAGAAGCTGTGTCGGCCGTGGGTGACCGCACCGCAGCGCGCCAAATACAGGTAGAACAAGGTGGCACCCACATTACCACGAGAATGAGACTTGGCAATCTTGCTCTTCTGCACATGTTGAATTTCTTGATCTGTTCGTTCCAATACGCGTTGCACCACTTGATGAAGGGACTTGACTTGGTTCGTCAAGTACTCATGTCGCTTGGTAACGTCGATAGATATCATCATATGCTTGGTCATTTTCACTTGAACCAGTTCGCTGACCGTGGCAAATTGACTATCACAGTTCGCCTTGCTTTCTTCGAATTTGCGAACCGCGGCTACCAATTCTTGTTCCAACTCTGCATCCGTGGGGGCTGCGTGAAACGGAACTAACTGAGTAGACTCTAAAGTTTCCATCTTTGATCGATTGGAAGTTTGGAAAAATGATCAAGTTTCCAGTTTCCAAAACTGACTTTTGCAAAACTATGAATCATTTTTATATATATACATAAAAATGGGAGGATAGATGGTATCCTTCAATAAATATGACACCTGTCACATGCGAATCGATTTGGAATGACATGAAAGAACGAAAGGTTCAGATGGAGCCACTGTTCTTTCCCGAACCGAATTGCGCTGGCGACGCGATCCGTGTGGCCATCGGAGGCGTTACGCCTTTACCTTCCTTTCAATCGTTCGTTCTGCCCGAAAATGTGAATGCCACATTCTACTGGAACGGGGCAGCTTTTCATGATGATTTCGACGTAATGGAAACAGAGGCCATGTTATGGTTGGTGCCATTTGGACATTACAAGGGTTTATTGGCCTATGCGGATCATGTGGAACTTCACACTAAAGATGATGATTATTTTGGAACGCTGATGAAAGAATGCCGCCATACAGGGCGACCACCCGTTCATTATCGTGGATGGCGTGAGTGTCCCCCATCGTCTCACGACCGACTGAAAGTTGCTGAAACACGAACCAACATGGTGCCGCGACCTTGGGAGGATCTTCCACTCAAACAAGACGCCAAGGAGGGGGAAGAATCTTCCTCCACGGTCAGTGTTTTCGAATGGGTTTGGATGGGCTTATTCGTCGTGTTTCTTCTCGTCGCTGTCATGGTTGGACATGCTTTCTTCACATTCCATCGAGACCGAGTCGTCTCCGAATCCGAAGCACAACCTCTGCACTTCGGCCCAGAGATCCAT
>CALKVB010000203.1 GCA_937996605.1 uncultured Oxalobacteraceae bacterium
GTAGGGGCTTTCAAGAAGCGAAGCTTCTTGCCTGAATTACGCCATGAACGAGTTTAAAGTGAAACTTTAAAATGAAGTGCAAGATGCATGAGGCAGTGGAAAAACCTCTAAAATAGCAAAAAGCCGACTTGGAAAAGTCGGCTTTTTGCTATTTTTATAATAGGGTTGAATTTTTAAATATTTGATTTTTATTAAATACTTTAACTTAATTTCGCATAATACGGATTAGGTTAATTTTAGGAAAACTATCTAATAAAGTGCTTAGATCCAATTTTTAAATATCTTTTCCATTCTTTGAATTGCTTTCCTATATTCTGCATTAGATACGTGATTCGCTCCTCCACAGATTTCAGCATCCTGATCAATAATTAAAGACCTAGACTGTCTATAATTTAAAATTACATCTAATATTAAATAACTTGGAATGTATCGAGCCTTATTATCTGAACCAGAAATATACATTCCAGCCCATTTTACATCTGAGTCATTTATTGTAAATACGGTTCCACCGCACATTCCTGTGTAATCAAATTTTCGAGTCTTAAATAACTGAATACAATTACTATCTTCAATATTGATGCCATAATCATGCCATCTAGAAAATAAGGTGCTATGTGTAGCAGTTCCTGTAATTGGTACTACATCATTTTCCTCCCAAAAATAGGGATTTTTTTCTGCAGGATAGCCACTAAACCCCATAAGACTATTCTTTAATTCAGACTTCGATCTTATAACACTGTTTAAGTTATTTAAATTTATATAGTTTTTAACTGGCTGCATTGGATAATATATTTCTAGTAAGCATAAATCTTCTAAATCAACTCCTTCACAAGTTTCAAAGACTTTTAATTTAAATACCTCTCCAATAAACCATATTTTTCTTACATAAAGAAAATCTAGGATTGAATTCGAAAAGCTATCTGACTTATTAATCCAATAAGGTGAATGATTATAAAAATTTTCTAATGGTATTTCATTACCTGTACTATCCCTAAACTTTTGTAAACAATGCCTAGCTGTAAGAAAAAAATACTTAAAATTAAACCAAATTAATATTCCAGATACATGGGATCCAACAGCTGTAGGTTCATAACGACCTTCCATTTCCCCATCCGACAGAACTTTGAGTAACCGTCTACTTGATTTAGTAATAGGTTCATCTGCAGAGCCTAGTATTAGTTCTAACATTTTAAAAGTAATCATATATTAATTGCTTATTTGATTTATCCATCATTTTATATCAAAACCAAGATATAAAATAAATTATGTACTCTATTTAACGATAATAGCTGTTATATGAAATTAACTTTCAAAAGTTAATTTTTTCAAATTGTTAGTAATTACATCAGCATTCTATAGAGTAGGAAAGATGCATTTGAAACAACTTGATTATTTTGTAAACATATCTGACACCTATTGCCAATAACAAGAGCGCTCAGTCGCTCTTTTTTATTACTTAACTTTATAAAATTTCTCTATAAAAAATTAATAAATCATTAAATATCAAAATCTTAAAATTTAAAGATATATCTTAACTTGTTAAAATAATAATTAAGATATATCTTATTGGTCGTAAATTAATTAATTTGAGAAGAATAAAGATGCAACATCAATCCGATCACCATGAAAGCGAACGAGATATTCATCATCGAGAGCATCACCGTACAGGTCGCCGTGGACGTTTATTTGAATCAGGACGTATGAAACTGCTAGTTCTGCATTTAATTCAGCAAAATCCTAAACATGGCTATGAAATTATTAAAGAAATTAGTGATTTAGTCGGTGATGGCTATACACCAAGCGCAGGAACAATTTACCCAACTCTCACCAGTTTAGAAGAAATGAACTGTATTTCTTTACTCGATGCCGAACGTAAGCAATACCAAGTCACTGAATATGGCGAGACTTATCTAAAGGATCAGCAGGAAATGTTGACCGCTTTATTAGAAAAACTACGCATTCGACGTGAAATCCATAACAACGATCAACTGATAGAGATCCATCGAGCAATGGAAAATCTAAAAACAGCATTGCGATTAAAACTCAATATTACTGATCTACAGCAAGAACAAATTTATCAAATTGCTGAAAAGATTGATCAAGCTGCAATTGCGATTGGACGTTTATAAGTTGGGGGCGAAGGATGTTAGCGCTACAGCAGAAAATTAAACAGGCAGGATTACGAGTGACGCATCCACGCATGGCAGTTTTATCTTTACTGGTACAACAGACGGATGACCTCACCGTGAAACAAATTTACCAACGTCTAAATCTACAAAAGCAGCAGTTAAGTTTGGCAACCGTCTATCGCGTGGTGAGTGATCTTGTCTTGGCAGGTTTATTGGTGAGTTATCAATTTCATCGTGCGGAAACGAAATTTAATCTTCCAAGGGTTTCTAAACATCAATTGCTACAAATTCACTGTGCAGATTTAACCACAGCAAAACAAGCACGATTTTTACAGTCCTTAGAAGCCGTATTTACTCAATTTCAAATTGATTTGATGCAGATCGAAATCAAAGAGAATGCTTAATTAAAAATTCATTGGAGCAAATGATGAAACAACATCAATACCATGTCACGGTGCAACATTTAAAAGATGCAAAAGGGCAAGCCTCGACCTATACCGAGCGTTTAGAGTTCTATACAGGGAATCATGACGATATTTTCGAGATCGTTGAGCGTTTGAAAAAAGCTGAGTTGTTCGATGATCAAACCACAAAATCTTTTGCGGTGGGGCTAAAGCTTTTTAGTGAAGTGATGTTAGAACATCGAGAGCATCCTTTATTTGAAGACTTTGTTCCACAGTTTGGGCAGTTTATGAAAACTTTAAAGCAGCAAGTGAAGAGCAAATGATGACTTTTTTAAATGTGGAATTGAGGAACAACATTGAACGCTAGAAAATTATCGATGACCAAATTACCTGCAAAATACGCTGCTTGGATTATGCCTTTATTGCTATCAGGTTTAATGAGTGGCACTTTGTCACTGATCAATATGCTGATTAATTTAGGGTTAACCACAAATTTTATAAGCCACTGGTTGAATGCTTGGATGCTATCTTGGTTGATTGCTTATCCTGTAGTTTTGATTTTTCTACCTTTGGTTAGGCGTTTAACAGGCTTAATTGTGGAGATGCCATCACATTGATTGATTCTGTTCATTCAGTGTGAAAAATAAATGCAAGATTGTCTCATTGATAGCACTCTGCGTATTACCAAAAGACTATATTGAATGATGATTGTATTGTTAAGATCAGTAAAACAACTCATTGCAATAGCATAGGTAAAAGAGAGCGATATCATGAGCAATAATAACGATTACGATATTTCTAACTCCAAAGATTGTGAAACTTATATCAATCAGTTTATTCAAGAATTCACGATTCGCTCGGCAGAAATTGGTAAGGGCACAATCATTAAGCGAGCCTTGCCAAGTCGTCAGAAGCGTTTGGTTGGGGCGTGGTGTTTCCTTGATCACGCAGGGCCTGTGAGTTTTCCTGCGGGAGATGGTCTAGATGTTGGGCCGCACCCACATATTGGTTTGCAGACTTTTACATGGATGATTGAAGGCACCATGATGCATACCGATAGTCTGGGTTCAAAACAACTGATTCGTCCTAAGCAAGTGAATTTAATGACCGCAGGTCATGGAATTTCGCATACGGAAGTTGCACCCGACATTGAAACCAAAATGCATGCAGCACAACTCTGGATTGCTTTGCCTGATGACAAGCGCAATATGGAGCCAAAGTTCGAACACTATCCAGAGCTACCTGTCGTAACGAAAGATCAGGTTGAATTTACCATTTTAGTGGGGGATTTCCTTGATACGGTTTCTCCTGTGCAAGTACATACACCTTTGGTTGGTGTGGACTTAACCGCACAAGCGAATACTAAAACCCGTATTCCACTCAATCCAAACTTTGAATATGCCTTTATGGCACTTGAAGGCATTGCTCAGGTAAATGGGCATGAACTCAATGCCGATAATATGGTGGTGTTGGAAACGGGGCTGACTGAAATCGAAGTTGAGCTGACTGAAGGTCATCGTGTGTTACTCATCGGGGGTGAACCGTTTGAGTCGCCAATTTTGCTGTGGTGGAACTTCGTTGGACGTACGATGCAAGATTTACAGCAAGCACGAGAAGATTGGATCAATCATGATGCCCGTTTTGGTGAAATTCCTGATTATCAAGGTAAGCGTCTCGAAGCACCTGTATTACCTGAGCAAATGAGGGCTTCAAAATGAGTGTGATTGCGAGTGCAAAAGTTCAGGCTTTAGTCGAACCGTGGAAAGGAGAGGTGACAAGTGGCTCACATCAATTTCTCACAGATAAACCAGAATCTTTTGGAGGGCATGATACAGGGCCAGCGCCCTATGATTTTCTGACCACAAGTTTAGCATCATGCACGATGATTACCTTACGCATGTATGCGCAGCATAAGCAAATAGACTTGGGCGATTTCAGCGTTGAAGTTGATTTTCATACCAACCGCGAACAGCAGGAAAAGATGACACGTCGTATTATATTTGAGCAAACTCCATCACAAGCCTTACAAGAGAAGTTGCTGAATGTATGTAGTAAAACACCTGTGACGAAAACTTTGTTACGCAGTTTAGACATACAAACCGTGATTGTTTGAGACTAAAATGCTATTGTGCTTGGGCAAATCATAATTCTAAACGTAACTGTGAGAGGGATTCATACAGCAGTTGCGTAGACAAAGCAGGCATAAAAATGATTACCTTACATTACCTACAATGCTCACGTTCATTCCGTATTTTATGGGCATTAGAAGAGCTTGGTATGGACTACCAAGTTGAGTATTATCAGAGATTACCTAGCTACGCAGCTCCTGAAAGTCTGAAACAGATTCATCCGCTAGGTAAAGCACCAATTCTGGTGGATGATGAGAATGTCATTGTGGAGTCGGCTGTTATTTTGGATTATCTGCAACAGCAGTATGATGTCAAAGAACAGTTCAAACCACAGCAATTCAAAGATCAGCTCCAATACTCATATTGGATGCACTATGCCGAAGGCTCTCTCATGCCTTTATTGGTGATGACTCTCGTCATCAATAACGTGAGTAAGCATGTTCCTTGGATTATTCGACCTGTTGCTGAAAAAATTACCGATGGCGTAAAAGCTGGCTTTGTTCGCCCTCGAATGAAAGAACATATGCTGTATCTGGAGCAGTATTTGGGAGAGCATGATTATTTTGCTGGAGCTTTCTCTTTTGCAGATATTCAAATGGCATTTCCACTGATTGCAATTCAAAAACGTTTACATGGTAAATATCCGAATATTCAAGCCTTTGTCCAACGTGTTCAGCAGCGTTCAGCATTTCAGCACGCTGAGCAAAAAAGTTTACATTCGCAGTGCGCATAAATTTTCAAACATGAAAAAAGGGAGAACAACTGGTTCTCCCTTTTTTCATTCATAAAGATTTTTATCGTTTAATTACAATTGAATCGATACCACTGTGCTGTAAGGTTTGTTGAGCAGCAAGAGCTGCCTCTTGGCTATCATAAGGACCAGAGAAAACACGATACCATGTTTGACCATTTTCAACAGTCTTCACGATATCCGCAGATAAGCCATTCAGAATAATTTCTGCGCGACGTGCATCAGCACTATCTGGATCTGGATAGCTACGCACTTGTAGGATGTAACTGGCTTGAACTGGTACGGTTGGTTCAGTCGATGTGATGGTTGTTGGATCTGCTGTGGTTGTTTCAGGTTTTGGTGATTCAATAATCACAACATTGCCTTCTTGCTTGGTTTCAGGAACAGCCTGTTCAGGAATTGGAGTGACTTGTTGTTGGGGCAATAGATCGTAGAAACGATAATCCTTATTGGTGTCCTCTTCTTCATAATGTTCTGAAGTAACTTGATTCTTTGCAGGAACGGGTTGCCACGGCTGCCATAGCATTAACATGACGCCCGCACAAAGGATCGCAAGAATTGCGACAAGCATTCCTAACCACTTGGGAACAAGTGGTTTCTTGGGCTTGTTTGGTCGTTCAGATACACCACGTTGCGTTTTTCCAAACACCTGAAATTCCTCTTGATCCTAATCCTATTAGGTTATTTGTAACTTGAAACTGCTTAAAAACAAAGCATTATGTTTAAAATAATGCTTTGTTTGTTTTACGATCTGGGTAATGTTGCAAGAGCGTTGCTTTGCTGATTACATTTCTACGCGGGCATAGCCCTTGTCTTGTGACAATGTGCAAAGCGTTGCTTTGCTCGTTACATTTCTACGCGGGCATAGCCCTTGTCTTGCGACAATGTGCAAAGCGTTGCTTTGCTAGTTACATTGTCTCAGGTGCAGATACACCGAGTAATTCTAAGCCATTATGTAAAACTTGCTGTACGTTGATTGAAAGTAATAAACGTGCTTGTGTAAGTGTCACATCATCGCCAAGGACTTTATATTCGTTGTACCAACCGTGGAATAAGGCTGCTAACTCTTTCAGATAGTTACCGATTTGATGTGGTTCATACGCATTTGCTGCACGTACTAAAATATCTGGATAAGCGGCAAGTTTCGCTAAAATTTCAGTTTCAGCATCAAGCTCTAAACGATTTGCATGTTCACGTGCCGAAACAGTATCAAAACTGAGATGTGTAGATGCTGCTTTTTCTAACATACGGCAAATACGAGCGTGTGCATATTGAATGTAATACACCGCATTGTCTTTGCTTTGTGAAACTGCAAGGTCTAAGTCAAAGTCGATGTGTTGTTCAGACTTACGCATCACGTAGTAGAAACGTGCAGCATCGTTGCCCACTTCTTTACGTAGGTCACGTAAAGTCACGAACTGACCCGAACGAGATGACATTTGCACCATCTCGCCACCACGCCATAAGCTTACGAACTGAACCAAAAGCACGGTCAATTTCTTCGAGTCATAACCCATTGCATCAATCGCAGCTTTCACACGAGAGATATAGCCGTGGTGGTCTGAGCCCCAAATATCAATGAGGTCGGTGTAGCCACGTTGTAATTTATTTAAGTGGTAAGCAATATCAGATGCAAAATATGTGGTTTGACCATTGCGGCGTTTCACAACACGGTCTTTTTCATCACCAAATTCAGTCGATTTAAACCAAATGTTACCTTCTTTCTCATAGAGGAAACCGCGTTGATCTAAGGTTTCGAGCGCTTCATCAATTTTGTCAGCCAATGAAGCTTCGCTGAACCATTGATCAAAGGTCACGCCAAAGTCAGCAAGGTCATCTTTGATATCATCTAAAATGGCATGTAACGCTGCTTGGTGGAATACACGGTAGCCAGCACCAATGAGTTGCTGTGAATTGGCAATTAAACCATCAATGTGTTTTTCTTTGTCGCCAGCAAGGACAACTTTGTTGCCTTCAGCATCAAGTTCTTCGGCATATTGAACGTCTTCAGGCACATCTTTATAGATGTCAGCAACTGGACGAACATATGCATCTGCATCTTTATTAATAATGCTTTGTGCGATTTCTTTGACGTAGTCGCCTTGATAAGCATTTTTAGGGAAAACCAGTGTTTGTCCCGTGAGCTCTAAATAACGTAAATACGTTGAGGTTGCCAAAATATCCATTTGGCGACCTGCATCGTTGACATAATATTCACGGTCAACTTTTGCACCTGTTGCTTCGAGTAGGTTAGCAACAGTCATCCCATAGGCTGCACCACGACCATGTCCTACATGTAGGCTAGAGGTCGGATTGGCAGAAACAAATTCGACTTGGATCTTTTTAGCTGCATTGGCTTGAGTGCGACCGTACTTATCTTTTTGTGCTTGAATTTGATCCAGTACAGCGAAGCGTTGGTCTGCGTTTAAAAAGAAGTTAATAAAACCAGGACCAGCAATTTCTGCTTTAGTAATGTCAGCTACTTCAGGGAGGGTAGCCAAGATTTTTTCAGCAAGATCACGTGGTTTCATACCCGCGACTTTAGAGCCAATCATGGCAATATTTGAAGCAAAATCACCGTGACTTCGGTCTTTAGTACGGGTTAAATGGCTCGTATTTGTCCAATCTGAAGGAAGTACCCCTTGCTGTTGAAGGGATTGCACCGCATGATCAAGAGCTGCTTGTATTGCCGTATTCATAGTTACCGAAATAAATGTCGCGGAAAAACGTCAAATATAGCAAATTTTGAGGGCTTAAGGGGAGAGTGATTGAAGTGGAATTAACATATTCATATAAATCTTTTCAGACTTTTATTTTTCAATGTGGTGATGGGGGTGCTATATCAACGATAGATATAGCATTTTTCTCTTTAAGCTTGTAAAACCTGTTCGAGTAATTCATCACTAGGCGCAAAATAATAAGCACCATCAATCGCTGTGGTGAAATGCAATAAACGGTCATGTATACCATCACCCGTTGTGCCGAACATGCGCTTTAGCATTGCATCGAGAATACTGAGATTGTTGGTATAGGCAACAAAAAATAGACCTTGTTCTCCTCTACCATCTCCATAAGGTAAGCTATGACGTAGAATTTCCATCTCTTCGCCATCCTCATCTTCAACCACGGTACGTGCGACATGTGAATTTTGAGGTTTGATATCATCATCAAGTTCGATAGATTCAAGTTTGGTACGTCCAAAGACATGTTCTTGAGCATCGACTTTGAGCTGTTGCCATTTTGCCAAATCATGAATATAGCGTTGTGCAAAAATAAAACTTCCATCCGCAAAAGCGTCTGCTGTTGCTGGAAGTAATGCCGTTTCAGCGCGGTCATCTGGAAATTGTGGATTTTCTGTGCCATCAATAAAGCCAGTCATATCGCGACCATCAAAGAAACGGAAACACGCGCGTTCATCTAAAACATCAACTTTGTTTTGAATGCCACTGAAGAATGCTTGACTGATGGCAAAGCAAATATCGGCACGAGCGCTGGCGATATGAATAAACACATCGGCAGGTACGACAGGCATATTAAACGCCCCTTGTTGAGGGTCGAGTTGTTTAAACCCCCCAGGCGTTTGTGAATAAAGTCTTGACCAAAGCTCAGGGCCAAATGCAATCGCAGTTTTAATCTGATCGTTTGGGTGTTGGGTGATAAGACGATCACGAGTTGAAAGCAGAGCTTCAATCTGCTGCTTGAGTTCTGAAATACTTAAATCTTTTAAACGCAAAACAATAAAACGAGCATGGTCGGACGGTAATGGAAGAATGACAGATTGAGCAGTCATGAAGCTCTCCTTAGTTCGTTATTTTTAAGTGACTTAATGCCATGATTGTGCCTGATGTCGGCAGAGCTGAATAGTTTATTTCTGACGAATTTTACGATGCTCATTATTGCGAACAGGAATAATCAGAAGAAGTGGGTTGCTTATCTAAACGGTTAATTGGTTTTCAAACTTGGTAAGAGTTTTTGCGCTGTAAAAATGAGTGCAAAACACAGCGCCATACATAAAACGATACTAAGACCTGTGGCAATATTTAATGCTGCACTTGACCATAAACCGACAGTGACACCGAATTGCGCCAGTAAAAATGCCCAAATCACCATTTGCTTAGGTGAGTGTGCAAGCAAACGTGCACTCAGCGCAGGAATGACGAGCAATGCGCCCATCAGTAGCGAACCCACTGCACGTAGCGCAAGTACAGTAAATAAAGCCAGTAATAGCATGAAAATTAAACGTTGCCAGTTGGCACTGACCCCTTCGCTCATGGCAATATCAGGGTCAATCGCAATTTGGATTTGCGCTGACCATGAGCGATAAAGCACAGCAAGTGAACTCACAATGACCACGGCAAACAAGGGTAAATCAGCCCATTCGATACTGAGTAGATCACCGAACAAATAGCTCAATAATTCGGGACGCAAACTCGGAATATGCTGAATCAAGAGCAAGCCTGAGCAGAGTAAGGTTGCTGAGCTTAGAGCGAGGAGGGCATCATTGGGTAGGCGAGAATCATGCAGAACCCATAAAATCGCTACCAGTAATGCAGCTAAACTGGCTACACCTAACCAAAAAGGTAAATGCAATAAACCTGCGATAGCAACACCCAGTAAAGTTCCGTGCGCCATGGTGTCGGCAAAAAAAGACATTCTGCGCCAAAGCATCAGGCAGCCGAGTGGTGCTGTCAGGAATACCAGTAGCGACCCCATAATCCAAGCAGGTAATAGTAATTGTAACCATTCCATCATTGCTTAGACCTTTGGTTCGGGGTGAATATGTGGGCGCGGATCATGTGAGCATGGTTCGGCATGGTCACTATGCCCACAATGATTGTGATGATGCTGGTAGAACATGCGCTGAGTGCCAAAAATAGCTTGGTATTCAGGATGCTGTTGAATGCTTTCAGGTAAACCACTACAGCAAATGTGCTTATTGAGACAGACCACGCGATGCGTACCTTGCATCACCCATTGCAAATCATGTGAGACCATTAACACTGCACAACCATAACGTTCAGGTAAGCTGCGGACATAGTCGTAGAGTTCGGCTTCGGATTGAATATCCAAACCTTGCATTGGCTCATCAAGCACTAAAATATCAGGTTGACGTAGTAAAGCACGTGCGAGTAAAACCCGTTGTCGTTCACCGCCTGACAGTTGTTGTACTTTTGAGGACAGCAGTTTTTGAATTCCTGTATCACGACTAATTTCTTCACGTAAATCAGCAGTGCAAATTTCTAAATCAAGTAAGTCTTGAACACGTAAGGGAAGACTGGCTGAAGGGTTGAATTTTTGTGGGACGTAAGCCAGTTTTAATTTCTTAGAAAAGTGAACTTTTCCTTTATTGGGTGACATGATGCCAAGTAAGACTTTAATTAACGTCGACTTACCTGCACCATTTGGCCCTATGAGCGTTACAATTTCTTTTGCTTGTAATGCAAAATCAATATTTCTCAAAATATCCCGCTCATCACGTCGAACAGAAATATTCTCCAATTGAATAAGTGGAGTGCTTACTGACGTGTGTTGCACTGATGACATTTTCCAGAAATTTCAATGATGCTGTGCTGTGCAAAAAATTGATCAGAAGCAGCAAGTTGATCAAGCTGTTGAATCAAGCCTTGTGCTGAAGCCTCTTTCACTGAACGACATTCAGTACAAATCAGAAAGGCAGCTTGGTGTCCTTCACGTGGATGACAACACGGAATATAAGCATTAATAGAGG
Organism: uncultured Oxalobacteraceae bacterium; assembly: GCA_937996605.1. Taxonomy (GTDB): domain Bacteria; phylum Pseudomonadota; class Gammaproteobacteria; order Burkholderiales; family Burkholderiaceae_D; genus Undibacterium. The sequence goes on from CALKVB010000203.1 coordinate 11,142, forward strand.
TTAATCTATGAATTAAGCCTTTCTCTAATAAGAAGTCTAAAGTACGATAAACTGTCGGTGGGGCAGCAGGGCGGTCTGCTTGTCCTTTAATTTTAGCCAATAAATCATAAGCCCCCATCGGTGCAGATGCATTTAAAATGAGTTCAAGTACTTCTTTACGCAAAGGGGTTAGGCGAGCGCCAACCGCAGCACATAAACTTTCTGCTTCAGCAAGTCGGGCTTTAATATCGTGATGACCGTGGACACCATGTAAAGCATTGTCATGTTCATGAGAACAAGAACCCATAAGTTGACCCCATTATTTTTGTAGAATCTATTGATTGTTCATGAGCCGTAGCTTTTATTGACGTTCCAATAGACTCGCTATCATAACATGCAATTCAGGATAACAAGCTATATATAAGTTAAGCGCGTGGCGGATAGAGTGATGAATATAAAAATAGCCATAGGCATTTTTTAACTTTTGTTATATTATAACGTGTTCTGCTGAATTGAGTACTGTTGAGATGTTGCGCCTTTTTATTTTTGTTTTCTTTTCGATGTTAAGTACATGGGGATGGACTCAAAGTTTGGTGGTCTCAACGCATCCGATTTACTTGATTGCGAAAGAAGTGACGGAAGGGGTGGAAGAACCTATTCTATTATTAGGTGATCAAAGCGGACATGATGTACAACTCACACCTGCACATCGTAAGGCAATTCAAGATGCTTCATTGGTGTTATGGTTAGGTAAAGTGCATGAAGCACCTTTAGAAAAGTTACTTAATAAAAATCCTAAGGCAATTGCACTTTTAGATTCAGGTATTTTGACGATCTTGCCACAACGAAATCTACGTGGTGCGGCATTAGCGAATACGATTGATAGCCATGTCTGGTTAGATCCGAATAATGCGGTTCGCATTGCTTTCTTTATTGCGACCTTACGTTCACAGCAATATCCAGAAAATAAAGCCAAGTATATGGCGAATGCGAAAGAGTTCTCGCAACAAATGCTACAAGTTTCACAGCAATATGAAAGCTCGAATAAAGCCAAACCTTATTGGTCGTATCATGATGCTTATCAATACTTAGAGCGAGCGCTCAATTTAAAATTTGCAGGTGCTTTAACAGATGATCCGCATATTGCACCTACTGTCACCCAAATTAAATTCTTAAAAGATAATCGACCTAAAACACAAATGTGTCTATTGGCTGAAGTGTCAGCAAGTCGTAGTCAATATCAAAAGTTGAACCCAGTAGAGTTTCAAGCTGTAGATGAAAGTATGCGTGGTGAAGATAATTTTGTCATTGCATGGAAAAAATTGGCTTCAAAAACCGATAAATGCATATTAAGTACGCAAAAATGATGGAAAAAATAAAAATGAGTTGACTCTATCGTCAGAAAATATGCTAACGAAAAAACTGACTTAGGTCGAGAAAAGATTGCATGTTCAGGGGTGTAACTCTATAATGCCTGCGATTCGAAACGATCATCAATAAAACTTGTCAAGCAGTTATGTTGTGAGTGGATAAAAAATGAGCCAAACTAGTCGCATGATTGACCGACGATTAGCAAAAGCTTTGGTCTTCTTACAAGCGTGTATGATTCCAATTGCAGCTTTGCTTGCGTGGATGATGAAAGACACAACTGCTGCTTTGAGTGCTGCACTTGGGGCTTTGGTCTGTTGGTTAGCACATTGTTATTTTGCTTGGCAGTCGTTTAGAACGGCAGGCGCAAGAGCATCAAAACAAGTCATGCTCAATATGTATCGAGGGATGCTCGGCAAGTTTGCAATTGTGATTGTGGGTTTTATTTTAATTTTAAGCAATGTAAAACCTTTGTCACCGGTTGCGTTGTTTGGTGGATTTATACTTGTTCAAGCAATGACGTGGGTTGCACCTTTTTGGGCATCACGTTTAAAAAAACGAGTGTAAGACACATTTTGAGATTTTTGGAAGCAGAAATGAGATTATTGCAGTTCGCATGATTTGTTTCGCTTCTTTTTAATGATTGACATTGACCAGGTGTGATTTATGGCTGCTGAAGAACATGCCCTGACTTCGACCGAGTATATCAAGCATCACTTGACCAATATGACCTATGGCAAAATGCCAGATGGATCATGGAAGTTGGCTGAGACTGCTGAAGAAGCTCATTCGATGGGGTTCACTGCAATTCACTTGGATTCAATGGGTTGGTCTATCGGACTTGGTGTGATTTTCTGTTTGTTATTTTGGACAGTTGCGAAAGCTGCAAATGCTGGCGTTCCAACTAAATTCCAATCTGCAATTGAAATGATTATCGAGTTTGTTGACTCAAGTGTTCGTGATACTTTCCACGGCAAATCGCGTTTAATTGCTCCATTATCTTTGACCATCTTCGTGTGGATTTTCCTCATGAACGCAATGGACTTGATTCCTGTTGACTGGATTCCATTCCTAGCTCAACAGATTGGTGCAAGCGTATTTGGTATGGATCCTCACCACGTATATCAAAAGGTTGTTCCAACTACAGATCCTAACATTACCCTTGGTATGTCATTGTCTGTATTTGTTCTTATCTTGTTTTATAGTATTCGTGAAAAAGGAATCGGCGGTTTCGTCGGTGAATTGGCACTTAACCCATTTAACCCAAGTAACCCAGTTGCAAAAGCGTTATTGATTCCAGTGAACTTAATTTTGGAATTAGTAACTTTCCTTGCTCGTCCAGTTTCGTTGGCTCTACGACTGTTCGGTAACATGTATGCAGGTGAGTTAATCTTCATCTTAATCGCGTTATTACCGTTCTATATCCAGTGGGCGTTATCTGTGCCTTGGGCTATCTTCCACATTCTTGTAATCACGCTGCAAGCATTTATCTTTATGATGCTGACCATCGTTTACTTGAGCATGGCAAGCGAAAAGCATTAATGGTATTGCCTAATTATCAACCGATAGTTAGGCTTAAATTTTAGTTTAATTTGGTAATAACCTAACCTCTGAGGAATTTTTCATGGAACTCACTTTAGGTCTAGTTGCAATTGCATCTGCTATCTTGATCGCTTTCGGTGCTTTAGGTACTGCGATTGGCTTCGGTCTTTTAGGTGGCCGCTTCTTAGAAGCTGTTGCTCGTCAACCAGAATTGGCTCCACAACTTCAAACTCGTATGTTCTTAATTGCGGGTCTTCTTGATGCTGTGCCTATGATCGGTGTTGGTATTGGCTTGTTCTTCATCTTCGCTAATCCATTTGTAGGTTAATTGGCTTCATTTCTAAATCCACCATTTGAGGAATAGCGAAATGAATATCAACCTCACATTGATTGGTCAGGCGATATCATTTGCGATCTTTGTCGCATTTTGTATGAAATTCGTTTGGCCACCACTAATCAATGCGATTAGTGAGCGTCAGCGTAAAATTGCTGATGGCTTAAATGCTGCTGAAAAAGCGAAAGCTGACCTTGCTGATGCGCAAGCACAAGTTAAGGCAGAATTAGACGCAGCAAAAGCACAAGCGGCTCAATTGATCGAACAAGCGAACCGTCGTGCAGCACAATTGGTCGAAGAAGCGCGTACCCAAGCATCTGCTGAAGGTGAGCGTATTCGTCAACAGGCGAAAGAAACTGTTGATCAAGACATCAATGCTGCTCGCGAAGAATTACGTCAACAAGTTGCTGCTTTGGCAGTTGCTGGCGCAGAAAAAATTCTGAACCAACAAGTTGACGCAGAAGCTCATAATGCCATGCTGACTCAGCTGGCTGCTAAACTATAAGCGAGGCGAAATATGGCTGAACTCTTGACGTTAGCACGCCCGTATGCAAAAGCAGCATTTGCTTTCGCTTCTGAGCAAGGTGCAACTGACAATTGGTCGAATGCGTTACAAGTGCTCAGTGCTGCGGTGCAAGATGAAGCATTTTCCGCTTATTTAAATCGCCCTGAGCTGACTCCTGCGGAGCAGGTAAGTCTTTTTGCGAAAGTTTTAGGTGAAGATCAAACTCAAGCAGTGTCTAATTTCTTGACATTGCTTGCAGACAACGATCGTTTAGTTTTATTGCCTGAAATTGCAGCAGAATATGAGTTACTTAAATCGCAGAACAACAACACATTGGAAGTAGAAATTGAATCTGCTTTTCCAATTGATGCGACACAAGAGCATATTTTAGCTCATGCGCTTGAGAAACGTTTTAACAGAACTGTTCATGTGACTGTTAGCGTTAATCCAGCGTTAATCGCAGGTGTTGTGATTCATGCAGGCGACCAAGTGATAGATGACTCTGCGCTTAACAAGCTTGAAAAAATGCGGACTCGTCTTCTTGCGTAATAGCAATAAGACTGAACTTAAAAAAGATTGAGGAATAGCGCAATGCAACAACTGAATCCATCCGAGATCAGTGCGCTCATTAAACAGCGTATCGGCGATCTGGACACCAGCGCGACCGCGAAGAATGAAGGTACTATCGTCATGGTATCTGACGGTATCGTGCGTATTCACGGTCTTGCGGATGCAATGTACGGTGAAATGATCGAATTCGACGGCGGCTTATTTGGTATGGCACTGAACCTAGAACAGGATTCAGTGGGTGCCGTTGTTTTAGGTAACTACCTAAGCCTGCAAGAAGGTCAAAAAGCTCGTTGTACAGGTCGTGTATTAGAAGTTCCGGTTGGTCCTGAACTTCTTGGCCGTGTCGTAGACGCTTTGGGTAATCCTATTGATGGTAAAGGCCCAATTGATGCGAAATTAACTGATGCTGTTGAAAAAGTAGCACCAGGCGTAATTTGGCGTCAGTCTGTCGACGAACCTGTTCAAACGGGTTATAAATCAGTTGATACCATGATCCCTGTAGGTCGTGGTCAGCGTGAGTTGATTATTGGTGACCGTCAAACTGGTAAAACAGCAATGGCGATCGATGCGATCATCGCTCAGAAAAACTCTGGCATTAAATGTGTATACGTTGCGATTGGTCAAAAACAATCAACAATTGCAAACGTTGTACGTAAGCTAGAAGAAACTGGCGCTATGGCGTATACAACTGTTGTCGCAGCTGCGGCCGCTGATCCTGCAGCAATGCAGTATTTAGCTCCGTATTCTGGTTGTACAATGGGTGAATACTTCCGTGACCGCGGTGAAGATGCGTTAATTATTTATGATGATTTGTCTAAGCAAGCTGTTGCTTACCGTCAAATTTCATTGTTATTACGTCGTCCACCAGGTCGTGAAGCGTATCCAGGTGACGTATTCTATCTTCACTCGCGTCTTCTTGAACGTGCTTCGCGCGTTTCAGCTGATTACGTTGAGAAATTCACTAACGGTGCAGTAACTGGTCAAACTGGTTCTTTAACTGCATTACCGATTATTGAAACTCAAGCGGGTGACGTATCTGCATTCGTACCAACCAACGTAATTTCGATTACTGACGGTCAGATCTTCTTAGAAACATCATTATTCAATGCAGGTATTCGTCCTGCTGTGAACGCGGGTATCTCTGTATCTCGTGTTGGTGGTTCTGCTCAAACTAAGATCATCAAAAAATTGTCTGGTGGTATCCGTACTGCTTTAGCACAATACCGTGAATTGGCTGCGTTTGCTCAGTTCGCTTCTGATCTTGATGAAGCAACTCGTAAGCAACTTGAGCATGGTCAACGTGTAACTGAGTTAATGAAGCAAAAACAATATGCTCCTTACTCAATTGCTGACCAAGCTGTTTCTGTTTATGCATCTAACGAAGGTTATATGACTGACGTAGAAGTGAAGAAAATCGTAGACTTTGATACTGCGTTAATTTCTTACTTCCGTTCTGAATATGCTGCGTTAATGCAACAGATCGATGAAACTGGTGATTACAACAAAGACATCGAAGCAGCATTCAAAGCAGGTATTGAGAGCTTCAAAGCGACTCAAACTTACTAAGTTAAGCTTTAGTTAAGTTTGGTTCACGGATCAACCTTCGGAAGCTCGAAAGGGCTTTCGAATACTAGGTTAAGCGTATGGCAAATTTAAAAGAAATTCGCGCCAAAGTAGCTAGTATCAAGAGCACGCAAAAGATTACTCGCGCGATGCAAATGGTAGCTGCTTCTAAAATGCGTCGTGCGCAAGAGCGCATGGCTCAGGGCCGTCCGTATGCCGATAATATGCGCCGTGTAATTGCTCATTTGGTCCAAGCAAACCCTGAATATAAACATCGTTATATGGTTGATCGCCCTGTTAAGCGCGTTGGCTATATCGTAGTGTCTTCAGATCGTGGTTTGGCAGGTGGCTTGAACATTAACTTGTTCAAGAAAGTTGTGCAGCATGTCAAAGCACAACAAGAGCAGTCAATTGAAGTTGAATTTGCTTTGATTGGTCAAAAAGCGGTTTCGTTTTTTAAGAGTTACGGCGGTAAAGTACTAGGTGCAACCACTCAATTAGGTGATGCGCCAAGTTTGGAACAGTTAACTGGCTCAGTGCAAATTATGCTTGATGCATTTGATAAGGGCGAATTAGATCGTATCTACCTCGTATCAAATGGCTTCATCAATGCAATGACACAACAGCCTAAAGTAGAACAACTTGTTCCTTTGGCACCAGCAGCCGCAGGTGATGATCTTAACCGTACTTATGGTTGGGATTACCTCTATGAACCAGAAGCAGAAGATTTGTTAAATGGTTTGTTGGTTCGCTATATCGAGTCTATGGTTTATCAAGGTGTGATTGAAAACATCGCCTGTGAGCAATCTGCACGTATGGTCGCTATGAAAGCAGCGACAGATAACGCAGGTGATCTCATCAAGAGCCTACAACTCATTTATAACAAGCTGCGTCAAGCCGCGATTACTCAGGAAATTTCCGAGATCGTTGGCGGTGCCGCTGCCGTTTAACATTATTTTTGAATTGAGGAGACAGCAATGAGTAGCGGTCGTATCATTCAGATCATCGGCGCGGTTATCGACGTCGAGTTTGAACGTAATAGCGTTCCTAAGATCTATGAAGCTCTCCAAGTTGATGGTACTGAAACTACTTTAGAAGTTCAGCAACAGCTTGGTGATGGTGTTGTTCGTACTATCGCGATGGGGTCTACTGAAGGTCTTAAACGTGGTCTTAACGTAACTAGCACTGGTGCACCAATCTCTGTTCCTGTAGGTACAGCGACACTTGGTCGTATCATGGACGTTTTGGGTCGCCCGATTGATGAAGCAGGTCCTGTAGCAACTGAAGAGCGTTTGCCGATTCACCGTCAAGCACCTTCTTATGCTGAACAAGCAGCTTCTACTGACCTTTTAGAAACTGGTATTAAAGTCATCGACTTGCTATGCCCGTTCGCTAAAGGCGGTAAAGTTGGCCTGTTCGGCGGTGCCGGTGTTGGTAAAACTGTAAACATGATGGAGTTGATCAACAACATCGCTAAAGCACACAGCGGTTTGTCCGTGTTTGCTGGTGTTGGTGAACGTACTCGTGAAGGTAATGACTTCTACCACGAAATGGCTGACGCTAACGTTGTTAACTTGGAAAAGCCAGAAGATTCCAAAGTAGCGATGGTTTATGGTCAGATGAATGAACCACCAGGTAACCGTTTGCGCGTTGCTTTGACTGGTTTGACGATCGCTGAAGGTTTCCGTGACGAAGGTAAAGACGTGTTGTTCTTCGTCGATAACATCTATCGTTACACATTGGCTGGTACTGAAGTTTCTGCGTTGTTGGGCCGTATGCCTTCCGCCGTGGGTTACCAACCAACTTTGGCTGAAGAAATGGGCCGTTTGCAAGAACGTATTACTTCCACTAAGACTGGTTCTATTACTTCTATTCAAGCGGTTTACGTTCCAGCCGATGACTTGACAGATCCATCCCCAGCGACAACGTTTGCTCACTTGGATTCCACCGTTGTTTTGTCTCGTGACATCGCATCTTTGGGTATCTACCCAGCGGTTGATCCATTGGATTCCACATCTCGTCAGTTGGACCCACAAGTTGTTGGTCAAGAGCACTATGAAACAGCACGCGCTGTTCAAGGTACTTTGCAACGCTACAAAGAATTGCGTGACATTATCGCGATTTTGGGTATGGACGAATTGGCTCCTGAAGATAAGTTGATCGTTGCTCGTGCACGTAAGATGCAACGTTTCTTGTCTCAGCCTTTCCACGTTGCTGAGGTATTTACTGGTTCCCCAGGTAAATACGTTTCACTGAAAGATACAATCAAAGGCTTCAAGATGATTGCATCCGGTGAACTCGATCACTTGCCAGAACAAGCGTTCTACATGGTAGGTACAATCGACGAAGCGATCGAAAAAGCGAAGAAAATGGCAGCATAATTATTCCTTACCCTCCGATTAATGGAGGGTGAAGAATGAAGCCCCCCTTCCTAGAATGTCGAATTCAGGGGAGGGGAAGCAAACTAAAAAGGTTAGCACATGGCACATACTATTCACGTTGACGTAGTTTCTGCAGAAGAGAGTATCTTTTCTGGCGAAGCATTGTTCGTCGCGTTGCCGGGTGAATCAGGTGAGTTGGGTATCTATCCAAAACACACTCCATTGATCACACGTATTAAGCCAGGCGCAGTGCGTATTAAGGTTGAAGGTAAAGCTGAAGACGAATTCGTATTCGTTGCAGGCGGTATCTTGGAAGTACAACCAGATACAGTCACCGTATTGGCTGATACAGCGATTCGTGGCGCTGATCTTGATGAAGCAAAAGCAGCGGAAGCTAAGAAATTGGCGGAAGAAGCTTTGGTTAATCGCGAAGCAGGCATCGACTATGCGCAAGCACAGGCCGAGTTGGCATCAGCGATCGCACAATTGGCAGCGATTCAGAAATTGCGTTCTAAGCGTTAATTTTGCGGGTAAGGTTTGAAGCAAAATAATGCAATCAGTAATACCGTCGTAAAGTGATAAAGGCAGCTTAGGCTGCCTTTATTTTTTTGTGTCATCGTGACGAAAAAGAACCCAGCTCGATAAATTATGGAACTTCAAACCGATATAGAAATCGATCAGTTGCTGCAACAAGCTCGCACGATCGCAATTGTTGGTCTATCGAATAAACCTGAACGCGATAGCTATAAAGTCGCGATGTATTTGATGGAACATGGCTATCAAGTTTTAGGGGTAAACCCGATCTTGGCGGGTACAGAAATTTTAGGTCAAACTTGCTATGCAAGTTTACAAGAAGCCGTCGACAAGACTGGGTTAACTATAGACATCGTCGATTGCTTCCGCAAAGTGGAAGAAATTCCAGCCATCGTTGAAGCAGCGATCGCGGTTAAAGCGAGAGCAATATGGATGCAGCTTGAAATCATCAACGAGCGAGCCGCTGCGATGGCCAAGGCCGCACAGATGCAAGTGGTGATGGACCGTTGTACCAAGATAGAACATAAGCGTTTGCACGGGATCGGTTAAACTCATCGCCGTACCAAAATTTCATGGCAATATTTTGCTCGTATTAGGAGAGGCTTATGGCGTCCATCGCATCCAGATTTCTCGCGAAAAAAAATCTAGCATTGAGCGATATTGATGCAGCAGAAAAACTGCTATCGAGCAAAGATAAAAGCGTCGATAAGTTGCGCACCATCGCACTCGCAGAAAAACTCGCCGTGTACCAAGAGTTACTTTATGCGCAGAGGAAGCATAAAATTTTGATTATCCTACAAGGTATGGACACCTCAGGAAAAGATGGTACTGTCCGGGGTGTATTTGGACAGATCAATCCACTTGGTGCGCGTTGTTATAGCTTCAAAGCCCCGACGGCGATTGAATCCGCACACGATTATTTGTGGCGCGTTCATCAGCAAGTGCCAGCCTTAGGTGAGATCGCTATTTTTAATCGTAGTCATTACGAAGATGTACTTATTACGCGTGTCCATCAATGGATATCAGCCGCGGAAGTACAACAACGCTTTGCCCATATTAATGCCTTTGAAAAAATGTTGGCCGAGACTGGCACGACCATTTTCAAATTCTTCTTGCATATCTCAAAGGATGAACAAAAAGAGCGCTTGGAAGAGCGTATTGCAGATCCCAACAAACATTGGAAATTCGATGCGAATGATCTCAAAGAGCGCGAATATTGGGATGATTATCAGCTTGCTTATCAAGATGCGATAGCGGCGACAAATACCGAATACGCGCCATGGTTCATTATTCCAGCAAACTCCAAAACTCAACGAAATCTTAGTATCGCTTCAATACTTGAAGAGCAGTTTGCTTCTATGGACTTGGCATATCCTGCGGGTAATCCTGAAATTCAGAAATTAAGTGTTAAGTAGCATTTGCACACAATTGGGCAACCAAGCAATGCGGATGAAAAGTTGAACTTAGTCATCTCAAATAAGAGTAAATTAATTAGATAAAAAGACTACAAAACGAAACTTGTCCACAAAATTATTAAAACAATTTATTTGTGGAAACTATTTTTAACAATTGAAATTTATAAATTTTCCTTATAAAACAATAGCTTGTATTCTCTAGTTAAACTGATTTTTCTCTTCATTCTTGCCGGTACTATTTTCTCCCATAATTACTCACAAAGTTATCCACAGCTTGAGGCCAAGATTATTCTATCGAGTAGTGAGCCGAACGAATAGCTGAGGGAGAGAGTCGACTGCGTGCAGGCTTTTATTGTTCAAGATACTTATCCGAATGCGCTTGGATCTCGATTGAACACAAACATGTCGCAAAAAAACAGCAATTGGTAACGTTTCCAAAAAAATGTTGACACTTATTTTTAATGAATGCTATATTCCAACTCACAAATGGAAACGATTCCATAAAACGTAAGGTTCTTGGCAGAATTTACCTTATTCTGCAAAAAATATGACGGCACTAGTCGTTGAGCCGACGATCAGATGCTGAGCACTAAGCCTTACCAGGATTTCTCAAATTTGTAGAAACACCGAGTGCATCTAGCAAAGAATAAGTAACACCAAGCAAGAATAAGTAGTGCCAAGAATGACTTGCGCAGATAATACTGAAGCGGGTCTATGACAAAACAAGGAGACCAAATGTTCCATCCTAAAACAAAACGAACCTTGATGAGCATGGCGATTGCCAGTGCTTTTGGTTTGATCAATGCGCCTGTTTATGCTCAACAGGCAGAGACCCCAAAATCGAACGAACCAGCCGATGCGAAGAAAGCTGCAAAGAAAGAGTCTGATCAGGTTCAAGAGATTCAAGTTACGGCAACACGCTATTCAACATCATTACTCAAAACGCCATTAGCTGTGACGGCCTTTAGTCAAGATAGTTTAAGCCGTCTCGGTGTAACGAGCGCAAAAGACTTGGCGAATGAAGTACCGAACGTCACTATCGTCCAAACCAATGATTCAGCGATTCAGGTTACGATTCGCGGTATCACTTCCAGCAACACAACTGAGATCGGCGATCCTGCGGTTGGCTTCCACGTTGATGGTATGTATTCACCACGTCCACAGGGTGCACAGGCCTTGATGTTCGACGTCGAACAAGTTGAAGTATTGCGTGGTCCGCAAGGTACTCTGTTTGGTCGTAACTCCACCGGTGGTACGATCAACGTGATTTCTGCCAAGCCAGATTTCTCAGGTAATTACGGTCGTGCCGAAGTTGATCTTGGCAACTACAATAAACGCCAAGTGAATGTGGTTCAGAACATCAAAGTCAATGATGATCTGGCATTGCGTGCAGCGTTCACGAAAGTGACACGTGATGGCTACGCAAATCAAATGCAAGATTTTAGTGAAGGTAATTCGCCAGCACATGGATGGAAACCAGATGGGATTCCTGACGTGATTCAACGATGGAATCGTAAAGTAGATCCTAGTGATTACTATACGAACCAAAATGAATGGGCTGCTCGTATTTCTGCGGCTTATAAAGTCAATAAAGACCTCAAACTGCATGCCACTTACGAAGAGTTCCAAGATTCGAGTGCGGGTGGCACGGCATTTAAAGACTGTGACTCAGTTGCAGGTACTCGCTATGCATGTCCAACAGGTTGGGGGCGTTTCGATCTGAAGATTAACGTGCCGGGCATGACTGATATGAAGATTCGTACCTTACGCGCAGGTGCGAATTGGAACGTCGATAAAGACACCACTTTGGACTATAACTTCGCGCTTGCTGACCAACGCCGTAGCCAGTTATATGATAATGACAAAGGCAATATGTCTGCCTTGCCATTCCAGATTACCCAAGACAATCCAAATATCCCAGGCGGAAATAACTGGGGCACTTGGCCATTATCTGATCAATACCAACAAACGGTTGACTCCAAATATTTGTCATCGGTTCACGAACTGCAATTGAAACAACGTATTGGTGATTTGAAGTATGTTGCGGGCCTATTCTGGATGCACGAGAAAAATCAAATTAACTATGAAGTAGTTGATTTGTTCCGTGCGCCGGTTGGTTTGGCCTCAGGTGCATTCTACGCACAGCCAAATCGCCAAGTTGATGCGAAAGCGATTTTTGCGCAAGCAGACTGGGAATTCCAACCAAGTTGGACAGCAACAGCGGGTGCACGCTTTAGTGCAGATAGTAAAACCGATAAAGATGGTTTGAATCTCGGTGGCTGGTGGGGTCAAAAAGAGTTCTATAACGGCGGTTATGATCCTGGCACACCTGGTACACCAGGCTATCGTCTGCCACAAGGGCATGATCTCGATTACGGACCAGGTGGTAGTGCAGCGGCGTACCATTTGTATGGAACACCAAGTAAGAATGATCACAGCGAAAAATGGCATAAGTTGACATGGCGTTTAGGTTTGCAGACGCAAATCAACAAGAACGAAATGGCCTATGCTGCATTGGCAACAGGTTACAAAGCTGGTGGTTTCGGTGACCGTACTTTAGCTTGCGGTGGCGATGCGTCCGGTCCAAACATGCGTAAGTGTGCAGACGGTTCACCCAACGTGGAAACCTTCTTGCCGTACAAGCCAGAGCTAGTGACGAACTTCGAGTTGGGATACAAAGGTAAGTTCCTCGATAATAAGTTGAGTTTATCTGCAGTCGCATTTGCGATGAACTATAAAGACCAACAATTGACGGGTACTTATTTTGTCAGCAAATTCGTACCGCCAGCACCATGTACCTCAGATCAACCGAAGTGTGACGTGTATGAAACGTGGCGCACGATTAACGTAGGTAATACGAAGATTCGTGGCTTGGAAGTGGAATGGGATTACAAACCATGGCCAGGCGGTAAGATCGGTGGTGCGTTCACGTTGTTGGATACCAAAATTCATGACTATGGTTCTTACAGCGATGACTATAACTGCGATGCGCGTACAGAGTTTGGTCTGACACCGTGCGCACCTGTGTTCAATGGTTTGGGCCCAGATAATGGTAAGCGCCTGTACGATGTAACTAACAACAATCTGCCGAATGCACCGCGTCGCACCATGATGTTGCACTTCTCGCAGAAGTTTGAATTACCAAGTGGCTTTGCGGTGATTCCGTATGTGAAATGGAACTGGCGTGATAAAGCCTACTTCGATGTACGTAATGATGAGTTTGCGCACATTGGACGCTTCCAAAAAGCCTATTCCTTGTTTGATGCATCAGTTCGCTTAGATGCACCAGAGGATGCATGGCATGCGGAATTGTATGTTCGTAATGCAACAGACAGCAAAGCAGCTTACTGGCGTGGATCAGGCATTGGTGCACAAATGAACTACGCACCAGTGGAACCACGTATGTTTGGAATTCGCTTTGGCTTTAATTACTAATAGCTTTATTTCCTGAGGTATCATCGATCTTTGCCCACAAACAAAGATTGGTGGTGCCAACGGTGTAAGTTTCACCACGCTCTCCAGCGAACATCCTTGAGTCCATTTGTCTTGATCCTGATGATCGACGGCATTGGACTCTTTTTTGTTAGTGCTTATGTGAGAGTATGGTGAGTATGTAGAATGTTGGTAGAAGGCGCTTGGATCAAGCAAAGCGAACACTAAAAATCAGACTACAAAATCTGTTTTACAAGACAAAAGCGAAGGAAGCTTGAAATGTCAGACACACGCATACAAGACATCGTGATCGTAGGTGGTGGAACCGCAGGTTGGATGAGTGCAGCGACCATGGCGCAGTTATTACCGAATGGACATCGTATCCGCCTGGTTGAATCTGATGCAATCTCCACCATCGGCGTCGGCGAAGCGACCATTCCTAGCATTCGCAATTTCAATCTCCATCTCGGTATCGACGAAAATGATTTTCTACGCCATACCCAAGGCACTTTTAAGCTCGGCATTGAATTCGTTAATTGGGGTGTCAAAGGCACGAAATACTTTCACGGTTTTGGTTCAGTTGGCCGAGATCAGCCCATGGCGAATTTCTACCATTACTGGCTGAAGATGAATCAGTTAGGCTTAGTTGGTGGCCTTGAACCTTTCTCAATTAATACAGTCGCCAGCATGATGGGCAAGTTTAGCGTTGGTCGCCCTGATTTACCGAATTCACCGCTGTCTGATCTCTCGTATGCCTATCATTTTGATGCTGGTCTATACGCCAAATATCTTCGTCGTTTTTCCGAACAGCGTGGCGTCAAGCGCACCGAAGGCAAGATTGTTAAGGTCAATTTGAAAGCTGACAATGGTTTTATCGAATCCCTAACCATGGAAAATGGTGAAGTGATTTCTGGTGACTTCTTCATTGATTGTTCAGGCATGGTTGGACTCTTGATTGAACAAGCATTGCACACAGGTTATGAGGATTGGAGCCACTGGTTACCATGTGACACCGCGATCGCGGTGCCGTGCGCACTCGGTGGCTCTGCCCAGGCGCATACTCGTTCTACCGCGCACGAAGCGGGCTGGCAATGGCGTATCCCTTTACAACATCGTATTGGTAATGGTCATGTGTTCTCAAGTCAGTATATGGACGTCGATAAAGCCACACAGATCTTGATGAATAATCTGGATGGACGTGCACTCGCCGAGCCGCGTCAAATTAAATTCACGACCGGCAAACGTAAGCAAGCGTGGAATAAAAATTGTGTAGCGATAGGTTTGTCTGGTGGCTTTATGGAGCCTTTGGAATCGACCAGTATTCATATGGTGAAAACGGGCTTGATGCGTTTACTGACTTTCTTCCCGAACAAAGAATTCGACCAAGTCGATATCGATAACTACAATCGTTTGACCGACAAAGAGTATGCGCAAATTCGCGATTTCCTGATCCTTCATTACAAGGTCACTTCGCGTGACGATAGCGAATTCTGGAAATACTGTCGTGATATGGAAGTGCCGGACAGCTTAAAGATCAAACTCGATTTGTTCGCAAGTAATGGTCGCATCTTACGTGAGAACGAAGAGCTCTTCCCCGAAGACAGTTGGCTGCAAGTGATGCACGGTCAAGGCATGCGACCACGTCGTTATAGCCCCGTCGTCGATCAACGCAGCCAAGATGAAATCGCTGGTTTCTTGTACAACACGCAAATGGTCATTCGCAAATGCGTAGATGCAATGCCCACTCACCTCGACTATATCCGCGCCAACTGTATGGCGCGTGAAGCGGCTTAGTTTTCCCGACTAAGTCAATCTCGACAGCAAGAGTGGGGATGCGCCGCTCTTGCCTACTTCCTTCGATCCCTCCCTACACGTATCCATATACGTCATTTTGATTCCTCGATTTTTTCGAGCTTTCTGCCTTGATTAATCGATTTGAATAAGACGATACCCGCCACTACACTAAGTTCATCACTCAAACGAATGGAGAACTGTGATGAATATCGACATACAAGCACGTGGTTTTGAATTGACCGATGGTATGCGTGAGCACACCTATCGCCGTCTGAAGTTCGCCACCGATTGGGCATTAGACGAGGTAAGAACCATCAAGGTTCGTTTATCTGATGTGAATGGCCCACGCGGTGGTGAAGATAAGCGCTGCCTCATTCAAATTCCTTTAGCGAAAAAAAGCAGCAAATTGTGATTCATGACACCGAAGCTGATTTGTATATTGCGATTGATAAGGCGATCAACCGAGCTGAACAACTTCTCGCAAAACGTATCGGTCGTTTCAAAGAACACGCCCATGTGAAATTAACGCACCTTGCTTACCAAGATCAAGGCGAATCGAGTGAGGCATAAGCGCAGCATATCTTTAGCATCGAATACCAAATTAATTCTACTGAAATCAAGAAAGAAATAGTATGAGAACTTATCGTGTGAACAGCCCAGAAGCGATGGCGCGTATTGTGGCTTTGTCGATGTTGGTCGATGGTGGCTTAGATAAAACCGAGCTAGATGTGGTGCATCGCTTTGGCATTGTGGAGCGTCTTGGTCTATCGGAAGATCAGTTTGAAAAGATTGTCCATCACTTATGTGAAGACATGTTGCAGTGTGTCGATGGTGCTCATTATGGCCAAATAGAAATGGCGAATCCTGCTATCGATAGTATCTTGGAAGAGATTCAAGATCCGCAATTGCGTAAGCAGTTATTACGCATCATGTTAGCGATTGTGGATGCCGATGATAGGCTTAGCGATGGCGAAGCAGTATTGATTGACCGCGCTTTGCAATGTTGGACCTTGGATTTAGTATCGGTCAGCGATACGCCATTGTCCCTCGATTTGGCACATAAATCCACTCTGCATCAGACACAGCAATGCGAATATAAGACGTCGAAGTCCGTCAATATTTTAGAAACGCATTATTAAATGTGATGATTGATGTGGTGTGATGTTGGGCATGGAAGTCGCGATGCTCAAGCAGATGTGAAGTGAAAGTGTGTATGCCAAAAAAGTTTTTACGACGGGTGCTTCCCAACCGGGAAACCATAGAGCGCATCCCGATTAGTCGTCGTTTTACCCATCGTCTTGATAGACCGGGCTTATGGGATGTAGAACGGGAGCCAGTTGCTCTAGGCTTAGCGATTGGTGTGTTGTGCGGTATGATTCCCGGCCCCTTACAAATGATTGCGGCTATCGCGCTAGCTTGCTTGCTACGTGTGAATTTACCGATGGCCATCATTGGTACTTTTTTGACGAATCCAATCACGATAGTGCCGATTTATATGTTGGCCTATGGCATAGGTCAAAGCCTCAGTGGCACGGGCCAGTGGCATGAATTGCCCGCGATACCCGTGACAGATTGGACGCAATTATTGAGCAGCATACAAGCGTGGGTTGCTTGGGTCGGTAATCTGGGGACACCTTGGTTGGTCGGTATGCTGATTTTATCCTTGTCGTTGGCGGCATTGAGTTATTGTTCGGTACAGTTGATCTGGAGGGGTTGCCGTTTCTGGAGCTTGCGCTGCCTACAAATACAAAGAAGGCGAAGAATAGGGCGGATCGACAAAGCGATGATGTAGTATCCTTGCCATGGTATTTTTACTTGTAACCGCTAGTCGGAAGAGAAGGACTTAGCTTTGCCAGCATTGAACTTCAAGCACCTGCGTTATTATTGGATGGTCGCCAAAACTGGCAGTATTGCCAAAGCAGCTGAGCAGTTGCATCTGACTGCGCATGCAGTGAGCGGGCAAATCAATGAATTCGAGCAAAGTCTTGGCGTTGAGCTCTTCAAAAAGAATGGCCGTAATATCGAATTAACCGACGCTGGTCGTCGCATCTTGATGTATGCCGATGATATTTTCAATACCGGCGACCAGTTGCTCGATGCTTTGCGTGATCATCTACAAGCTCGTCGTCGCACGTTTCGGGTCGGCATCGCTGATGCGGTTCCCAAGGTGATTGCTTATCGTTTGTTGCAACCAGCATTGGAACTGGAAGAGCCCGTGCGCTTAAATTGTCGCGAGGGGCGCCTTGATCTCTTGTTAGGGGAGCTCGCACTGCACCGCTTGGATGTGATTATTGCTGATCGCCCTATGGGTAATCAAACCAATGTGCGCGCCTATAACCATCTACTCGGCAAATGTGGCCTCACGGTATTTGGCACCGCCGCCTTAGCGAAGAAGTATGCTGGTAGTTTTCCAGAATGTTTGACGCATGCGCCATTCCTGATCCCCGGCGAAGATGTTGCTGTACAAGCCAAGATTTTACGTTGGATGGAACAGTGCTCTTTACATCCCACGATCATCGGTGAATTTGACGATGGTGCTTTAATGAAGGCATTTGGCCGCGCCGGCGCCGGTTTCTTTCTTGCACCGACCGCCATGGAAAAAGAAATTTGTGCGCAGCATAAGGTGGTCGCCGTCGGTGAAGTGTCGAGCATAGTGGAAGAAATCTATGTCATTACCGCAGAACGTAAGTTGAATGACCCAGCTATCTTGGCGATTAGTCAAACGGCGAAACGCGACATCTTTAATTGAGTTGAGGCTGAGACTAAGAGTATCTTAGTATTGGTAATGGAACTTGTCAGGGCAATCTGAGTCGAACGGCTTTGCATTTGATCCTCCGTTCACATTCAACGATAAACCTATGCCTACATTTCCTATGAGCGCTATGGCGCGAAGCATCAGTTTTGCCTTGTTACTCGGTGTCAGTGTTACTGTCGCAGCGCAAGACGCCACGTCGAAAAAAATCGTCGAAATTGGTATGCAAGATCCACAAGCGATGACTTGGCTGGATGTGTTGACGAATCGTTTTGGTGGTCGCATGGTGGGAAGCGACAATTACACGCATGCAGCACGTTGGACCCGTGATCAGTTACGGCAATGGGGTTTGCAGGCCGAATTAGAAGAAGCAGGGCAGCAGCCTGTTGGCTTCAATCGCGGCCCTTGGTTTGGCAAAATCATCACACCAAGCGAGAAAGCCTTGCGCTTCGGTACCCCAAGTTTTACGGCGGGGACCAAAGGTGCGCAGCGCGGATTAGCGGTACTCGGCCCTGCGAACGAAGCTGAAGCACAAGCGCGCATGGCAGAATTCAAAGGCGCTTGGGTTTTGATTCCTGGCGATAGCCGCGGTATGGGGCGCGATGGCCGTAAAGAATATAAACCAGATGCCGTGAGTTTGAAGTTGATGGAGGCGGGGGCACTTGGTACCTTGCAGGCTGGAAAAGAACCACTCGCGCTACTCGATGCGAAACCAACGAGTTGGGAGCAACTACCAAGCATGCCAGACATCAAATTGACGGCCGCGCAGTATAACGAAATTCAAGAGCAAGTAAAAAAAGGCGAGAAGCTGGAATTAGAGTTTGATATCCGTAATTGGTTCTATCCAGGTCCAGTACCGTATCACAATGTTGTCGCCAAAATTACAGGTAGTGAAAAGCCAGATGAATACGTAGTGATTGGTGCTCATCTGGATAGCTTTGATAGCGCTACCGGCGCGGTCGATGATGGTTCGGGTGTATCTCCGACTATCGAAGCAATGCGCCTGTTGGCGAAAGCTGGTGCTAAACCGAAACGTAGTATCGTGATGCTGGCCTCCGCTGGAGAAGAGCTAGGCATCGTTGGTGCGGCGTCTTATACCGAGAAGCACGCTAAAGAACTCGATAAAGTGGTGATGATGCTTAACCGCGATGGCGCACCGGGTGGCATCTCCGGCATCACAGTACCCAGTGCGTGGAAGGCGCCATTTGAGCGGGTCGCCAAGAGTTTAGCTGGCGTCAATCCAGACTATGGTTTTGAAGTCAAAGTAAGCGACTATCCGCGTATTCGTGCTGAAGGTTTAGCGGGCACCGATGCCTCTGCGTTTTCTCTGAAGGGTGTACCGACGCCATCGGCCGTGAATAAGACCGACTTCAATTATGGACGTACTTGGCACACCTTGTTAGACACTTATAACGAGGTTGTACCCTACGCCAAAGCGCAACAGCATTCCGCGATGGCGATTGCCTTAATGGCTTACGAGGTCGCAAACGCACCTGAAAATTTGAGTCGAGATGCCTACTATCTCCCAGCGGGTTTGTATGTAGAAATCGGCACGGTGCAAGGCAATGTCTTACTCGAATTGCAGCCAAGTGCGGCACCAGCGCATGTCGCCCGTTTGGTGGGACAACTCGAAACTAACTATAAACCCGCGGCATTTAATCCTGGCGCACCTCGCCCGACCACACCGGCGCCAGCGATTGGTCAAATGGGTTTGAGTGAGGGTAAATTCACTTTGAGCCTGAACGGTACTTGGCCGGAAACAGTCTTGAGTGAAACGCCGACCGCAGTAAAAACGAACACCTACTTTGCGATCAATGCACAAGGAAAAATGTTGATCAATAAATCTTCTAGTATTGCCTTGCCGGATGGTTTTATCGCGATTGGTCAAATCAAAGCAGGGCAGGATGCGCTTGAAAAGATTGAGTCAGTGAGCGAAATTCGGCAAATTCGTGTGATACGTGTTGGTAACGAAGCGAAGGCTTTTGCGGGAGAAGGGCAGAAGAAGTAGCTTCCGCTTTTGCTCTCAAAAACAGAAAGGCTCGTCAGGTAGCTTGACGAGCCTTTCTGTTTTCTTATCAGCGAATACTTATTGTTCGACCAATTCAACCCGGCGATTGCGCGCACGCCCCGTTTCCTCGGCATTGCTGGCGACAGGTGCTAAATTCGCATTTCCCTTAGCAATTAAACGATTGGCATTGATGCGATAGGGGGCTGCGGTGAGTGCATTCACAACAGCTTGAGCCCGTTGCAATGACAAAGTCTGATTCGCATCGAAACTACCGACATTATCGGTGTGGCCAACGATGAAAAATTTGCGATTCGGCTGCGCTTGCATGAGTTTCGCTATCTCATCGAGTTGCGCTTTCGATTCTTCTTTGATCGTTGCTTTACCCGTATCGAAGAACAAACCCTTGAGAGTGACTTTACCTTCTTCTTGCAAACCACTTTGTAGAGCTGTCGCGTCGACCTCTACTTGACCCGCTGGCATAGGCTTAGGTTCCGCGATGTGAAGATAGGTCAGGCTCAGCCCTGTGATATCAAAGGCGGCGACTGAGGTATAGAGCAGAACGTGTGTTTCCTGATCACCGCGCTTGATACTGCCGACGAGCATCATGCCTTTATCTGGCGTTAGACCAGAACTATGGCTGTATCGGCTACTAGTCGGCGTAAAAATACTACCTTCTGCCCACTGCATACCTTTGTTGGGCTCATTCAGGTCTTTCCACGCCCAATACAGTGCTGTGCATTGTGTTTCGCAGACGAAGCGAACTTTGACACCAGCACTTTGTAAGGCTTGCTGGTAGTTGCGAAACACTTCGACCGGCATCTTGCCACGAGGCGCAAGATAAATGAGGCGAGTTTGTTTGCCTTCCACTGTCACAACATCTTGAAACTTCTTTTCTTTGCCGATGACATTCGATGTGGGGAACCTGGTGATGTCCCATTCAGCACTTGAATAGCCTGTTAGCCAAGAACCAGTAAAACGTTTGATAAAAGGATGATCGGTGCTATTCGGAACATCCTTGCCCCAATATTTAGCTTCATCACTCGGTGTTTGAGCTTGGGGTGTTGGGAGTGTGAGCATCAAACTTGCTAAGAGTGGAATTGCTAGGCGTAGTTTCAACGTGGTTCCTTTCAACGAATACAGAAAAATTGCTGGCGAAGTATCGCTTAACGCAGTTATTTGTGCAAATATAAAGTATTCCTTGAAATGGAACTTAGTTCTTTTTCAGTGCGGGATTTCTACCATCTAGGAGGCGCCAATGAGTGCACAAGAAATTTTGAAACAGTTAGAAAATCTAGGAACCGAATCGTATCGTAATATTTTGCGTAAGCATGGCGCAAACGACCCCGTGTTCGGCGTCAAGATTGAAGAAATGAAAAAAATCTTGAAAGCGCACAAAGGTGATACAGCGTTAGCTTGTGAGCTGTATGCCTCTGGTAATTATGATGCGCAATATCTTGCCGGTTTGATGGCCAACGGCAAGGAGATGAGTAAGGAGCAGTTACAGCTGTGCTTAGAAACTGCGAACTGCAATGCCATTCGTCGTTATAGCGTTGCTTGGCTTGCTGTCGAAAGTAAGTTTGCAGTGGAACTAATCAACGAATGGGGGAGTTCACCACAAGAAGAGGTTGCCGCCACGGCGTGGGCGACTTTAGTTACCTATGTCTCTGTCACACCCGATGCTGAGCTTGATTTGGACTGGCTAAAGCGCTTGCTCCAATTTGTACAAAGTAGTATTCATCAACAAGCGAACGAAGTGCGGTCGGGAATGAATAGTTTTGTGATCGCCCTTGGTTCTTTCGTCGCGCCATTGAGTGAAGCCGCGATACAAACAGGTGAAGCGATCGGTAGTGTCAGTGTCGACGTTGGTGACACCGCGTGCAAAATTCCATTCGCACCAGACTACATACGCAAAGTGGCGGCGCGTGGCGCGATAGGGAAAAAACGGAAAGAGATTAAGTGCTAAGCAATGAAGCTCGTCGTCGCATCTGATATTCATGGGCCCACTCCGGGTTTGCAAGTCTTATTAAGCGAGCTAGGCCCGATGGAAATCTTGTCGCCCTTGGACCATGAAAGCCTGGCTTCGACTAGCGAACAAGAAGCCGTTGCTCAGTTTTTAGCGCGTGGCGGCATTGTTGAATACGGGCATAGAATCGCTGCGAGCGTTCAAGGGCAGCCTGTGATGTTAGTTGGATTTAGCGTTGGAGCAACTAGCGCATGGCACTATCTCGCCAGTGCGCAATGTCACCCCGATAGCATTGCCGTACTCTACTACGGCTCGCGAATTCGTGATGCGGTTCAATCAGTGCCACGTTGCCAGACACATTTAATATTTGCTGAATACGAGTCGTCCTTCAATCCTATTGACTTACGAGCTCATTTTTCCAGTGAACAAGTCGAGTTTATTCTAGCGTCAGGCCAGCATCATGGATTTATGAACCCACTGCATCCACGGTTTGATTCCGCCTATGCGCATCAGCAAGTGACTTGGTTAAGTGAATTGCGGCGCACCTACATTGAAACCTATCCTTAGACTGATGCGGCTTGCTTTTTGAATCTGAAAAACGCATTCAAACACAGTCGCGCTTGATCAAGCTGGTCACTCAATAATGTCGCATCTCTAATATACGCCGCATGAAATACCGTGCCTTCGTAGAAAATCGCACGGTTCCATCTGGCGGCTACGGTTTGCTTTAGTTCGAACCATGGATTCGATTGATAACAGTAATTGGGTGCTAGTTGTAGTTGCTTAGTGAGGAGGGCATTGTCGCCTTGTGCGGCGAGTTGTAAGAAGTCCCGTACGCGATTCAACTCTTGCGCTGGCTGAAAGAAGCTCGTGCCACCGAGTTCGGGTCGGTTAAATAAATATACGACTGAGGCACCGATGCCCATGCCAGCAGGCAGAGTTTCCGCATCGCGATGACAGAGTCTTTGTAATGGATGAAGTTGATCGTTTTGCAGTGTCGTCATCGAGATGCGACAAGCGCTGCCTAAGTTACGTCTCACATGAAAATAAGGTCGTAGTTTGAGCATAAAGTATTGTTCAAACTGGAGTGCAAAGAGACGCCCCATATCCATCTCAAGACCAGGGAAGTAGTTGTCTTGATCGTAGCGAAATCCTGATTGACGTTGACGTGCGAAGTCGACGACTTCCTCTGGATTGAGTAGGAATTCGTCGATCACCACACATTGGTGTCCCTCAAACAGCGGCAGTACCTCGACTTTGGCATGGGGATTAAACTGCGCTGAAGGAGAGTTAAGCATCACATCTTTTCCTATTTTTTGAATTATTTTTGATAGACGCGTACGTAGTCGATCTCGAACTTACTCGGGAAAATATTATCATCGACCGCACCGCCAAGATCGCCACCAATCGCGAGATTCAATAAGAGGTACTGTGGCTGATCGAAAGGCCATTTTTTGTAATCACCGGTTTTAGCGTTGACGAACTGGAAGTAGTATTTACCGTCGACGCCTATCGCTAATTGATCGGCATCCCAATACAACTGATAGTTATGGAAAGCATCGCAAGCATCAGCAACCGTGGTGCTCTTGGTATTTCCTGTGCCGTTGGCCCAGTTGTAGTAGTTGCTGTAAGCACTTCCCAAAATTTGTCCTTTATTTTTGCCCACGTGTTCCATGATGTCGATCTCGCCATCATCTGGCCAAGCGCCTTTGGTGCCTAGCATCCAGATGGCGGGCCAAGTACCCAAACCACAGGGCAGCTTAGCGCGAATCTCAAAAAAACCATAGGTCCAGCTGGCTTTGCCACGAGACAGCAAACGTGCTGAAGTGTAAGCTTGGCCACCGTAGTCGGCGGCGCTAGTGAGCTTTTCTTTGAGTGCCGTGATGGTGAGTACGCCTTTGCTGACGGCTGCATTTTCTAAACGCGCGCGCGAGTAGTACTGCAGCTCATTATTGAACCAACCTGCTTTATTGCGCTCGGTGTCGTAATCCCATTTACTGCTATCGGGCAAGCCATCTTGATCAAATTCATCGGCCCACACCAGCTTCCAATTGGCAGGAATGCCGCCCGTTGGTAGTGCAGGGCTGGGTGTGGTGGTAGGGGTCGTGGTCGGAGTGGTCGAAGTCGGCGTCGTTGGGGTGTTGGTGCTGGAAGAGCCGCCGCCGCAAGCGCTGCAGAGAACGAGAGTGATCCCAGCCACTAATTGGGCAAGGTGTGAGCGGGTAGTTACCATGTTCGAGACTCCAAAGTGAAGGGCGGCAAACAAAGTCGACATGGGGGGAAGCAGGCCAAGTTCACCCCTTGGTGTTCAGGCCTTGCGTGTGACAATCTTGCGTCGTTAATCGAAAAAAATTAAAAATCATCGGCGAATAAATGGAATCGTTTCCATTTATCGTGTAGTATGGCATTAAGCAAAAATCGCTGTCAATTAATTCTGCGTATTTTTTGGACGGCCTAGTTGTGAGGAAATTACGATGTGCTTGGTATACGTTGAAGTAAAAAATAGGATGGCATTGGCCTATGAAGGACGAATAACCAAGCAGGGAAGGCGCGTTGACACCCAAAAACAGCGAGTGCTATAGTCAGCCGGCCTTTCCACAAAGCAAATGGTGACAGTAGAGAATTTTGACGAAAGCAAGCAGAACTCAGTTCGCGAGGCTTTGATCAAAATTTTTTGATGTTTAGTTTGGTCATTCGCAGACGACCAAGCATCGCAAAAAGAAATTAGAAAAGAAGTTGAAACTTAAAGAAATCGAAAACAAAGAACCCGTGCATTGCTGAGCACATTGCGTCAAAGTAAAGTAAAGCAAAGCAAGCGCGAGGATTCAACAAGGACAGACTCGAAAAGGCCATGTCGAGCGATCCAAAGGAGACCACATGTCTAGATTGCCGTACTCAGTGAATAAGCTCAATCTTGCTCTGCAAGCAGCGATTATGAGCGCCATCATCACCATGCCATTAGTGGCATCTGCAGCCGCTGCGCCACAAGCCGCTAAGACGGGCGCTCCCGCAAAGGCGGAAATCATGCATTGGTGGACCTCGAGTAGTGAATCCGCGGCTGTCAAAACAATCGCCGAAGCCTATCGTAAAGCTGGGGGAACTTGGGTGGACACAGCGATTGCCGGTGCTGATCAAGCGCGCGCGATTGCGATTAACCGTATTGTCGGTGGCAACGCGCCGACTGCAGCGCAGTTCAATACCACTAAGCAATTCCTCGACCTCGTAGACCAAGGTATGTTGAACAATATGGATGACGTTGCTGCTGCCGAGGGCTGGGATAAAGTTTTGCCAGAAACGGTATTGAACGTGATTCGTATCAAGGGCCATTACTACGCTGTACCAGTTAATTTACACATGCAGACCTGGTTCTGGTATTCCAAAGCGGCCTTCAAGAAAGCGGGCATCGCTAAAGAACCGGCCAGCGTCGATGAATTGTTCGCAGCGCTCGACAAACTGAAAGCTGCTGGGATAATTCCGCTGGCTCATGGTGGACAAGCATGGCAAGAGACCATCGTATTTCAAGCAATGTTGGCGAATGTGGGCGGCAAAGACTTGTATTTAAAAGTGATCCGTGATCGTGATGCCAAAGCGATCAATTCAGATGCGTTCAAAAACGTTCTGCTGGCGTTTAAACGCATGCAGTCGTATATCGATGCGGGCTCACCTGGTCGTAATTGGAACGATGCAACTGCCTTGCTAATTAGTGGCAAAGGCGGCGTGCAGATTATGGGTGACTGGGTTAAGGGCGAATTCGCTGCTGCCAAACAAGTCGCGGGTAAAGACTTTGGATGCATCGCGGGCTTCTCTGCCAATACCCCTTACCTGATTCAAGGTGATGCATTCGTATTCCCTAAAACCAATGCAGAGCCTGTGGTGAAAGCGCAAAAGTTGTTAGCCAAAACCTTGATGACACCGAGTGTGCAGCTCGAATTCAATAAGCTCAAAGGTTCCATTCCTATCCGTAGTGATGTGGACACCTCGAGCATGGACATCTGTGCACAAGCGGGCATGGCGATTATGAAAGATAAGTCACGCCAAATGGGCATCAGTGAAGTTTATCTCACACCAGATCAGAATGGAGCCTTACAAGATATTCTCACTGCATATTGGAATACCAAGATGCCAGTGGAGAAGGTGCAGAAGAGCATCGTCAATGCCTTGAAAGACTAAACAGCCTAACTAGCTTTAGCCAATTAAGTAGACGATTTATCTGAGCGCCCCCAATGCAAATCAAAGCCTTCGCCAGAAAACTGATCCCTTTCGCCGCCCTCACACCGATGGCTGTGGTGGTCTTGGTTGCCTATCTCGGTACCGTGGTCTGGTCATTTCGCGTCTCCCTAACCAGCTCGCGCAGTTTGCCCACCGATGTCTACGTCGGTTTCGCGCAATATAGCAAATTATTTGATAACGAACGCTGGATGTTATCGATAGAAAATCTCGCTTTGTATGCGGTGCTATTTATTCTTGCGAGCATGATCATCGGCTTCTTGTTGGCCGTTTTTATTGATCAAAAAGTTAAAGCTGAAGGTGTACTCCGTACCGTCTTCTTGTATCCCTATGCGATGTCATTTGTCGCCACAGGATTGGTATGGCAATGGCTATTAACGCCGGGAATCGGCATTGAGAATGCCGTGAGACAAATAGGCTTTCCTGACTTTGCTTTTGATTGGATTATTGATCAAGATAAAGTGATGTACACCATTGTTCTAGCTACAGTATGGCAAGCGGCGGGTTTGGTGATGGCGCTGATGCTGGCGGGTTTGCGTGGCATAGATGAGGAAATTTGGAAAGCAGCCCGCCTTGATGGAATACCGACGTGGCGAGTGTATGTTTCGATTGTTATTCCCATGATGGCACCGACCATCGCTACAGTATTTCTGCTGCTGAGTACGGCAGCAATCAAACTTTTTGATTCTGTTGTGGCGATGACCCAAGGCGGTCCAGGTACCGCTAGTGAAGTGCCCGCTAAATTTATTATGGACCATCTATTTGGGCGAGCCAATATCGCATTGGCCTCCGCCGCTGCCATTATGATGTTGGTGCCGGTTTTGGCACTCTTGGCGCCATATGTGTTTGCAAAGAGTCGGAGGCGCAAGGCATGAATCAGATGCTTTCTCAACTTCAGCCACAACCAGGTCGTAAGCCGCGCCGTTTGCCTATCGCCCGCCTCGGCCTGTACGCATTTCTGGCAAGTGCTGCGCTATTTTTCTTATTGCCTTTGTACGTAATGGTAGTGACTTCACTCAAAAGCATGGATGAAATTCGCTTAGGGAATCTATTTGCTTTACCTCATGCGTGGACAATCGAGCCATGGATTACGGCTTGGAGTAGTGCTTGTACGGGTGTCGCCTGTGAGGGTATAGGTGGTGGTTTCAGTAATTCCTTGGCGATCGTTATTCCCAGTACGATTATTCCCATTTTTCTCGGTGCCCTCAATGGCTACGCCTTATCGTTTTGGCGGCCTCGCGGCGCCAACGTTTTGTTTGGCGTCTTGATGATTGGTGCTTTCATTCCAGTGCAAGTCATGATTTTTCCGCTCGTGCGAATCTTAGCAGCGGTAGATTTGTATAGTTCCTTGCCTGGCATTGTGATCGTCCATACGATTTTTAGCATGCCGATGATGACGCTGCTGTTCCGTAATTATTACGCTGGCATTCCGCACGAATTATTTCAAGCCGCGCGTATCGACGGCGGTGGCTTTTGGCGCATTTTGATTCAGCTGGTGTTGCCGATGTCTGCGCCTATCATTGTGGTGGCAGCGATTATGCAAGTAACCGGAGTGTGGAATGATTATTTGTTGGGATTAGTGTTCGCGGGGCGCGAGAACTTACCGATGACCGTGCAATTGAATAATGTGATTAACACGACCACCGGGACGCGTGAATACAACGTGAATATGGCAGCAACGATACTGACTTCGTTGGTGCCCTTGGTTTTGTATTTTGTTTCTGGGCGGTGGTTTGTGAGGGGGATAGCTGCCGGTGCCGTCAAATAAACACCCCATAAATCCAATCTTGGGGCGCATTGCTGCGTTGCAAAGCCTCGCAATACTCTTGTATTGCTACGTTTTGCGCCTTGCACTGCATCCCCAACATTGAATTTCTGGGGTATTTATGGCTTCACGGTTTTGAAATGGATAGGCGAGAAAGAAGGATACGCAGTGTCAAACCTTAGTATAAAAAATCTTGGAATCACTTTGGGCGGTAACGTGATTTTGCGTGGGCTGGATCTTGCTGTGGCCGAGGGTGAATTTCTTGTTTTGCTCGGGCCATCTGGCTGTGGCAAGTCGACGCTGTTGCATGCGATTGCGGGTTTGATTGATGCCGATGCGGGCAGTATAGAAATTGGTGGCCAAGATATGACTTGGGCTGATCCTAGCGAGCGCAATATTGGTATGGTGTTTCAATCGTATGCGCTGTATCCGACCATGACAGTCGAAAAGAATATGTCGTTTGGTTTGCGTATCAGTGGCACGCCCAAGCAAGAGATCGCGCGTCGTATCGCTAAAGTGGCTGAGATGTTACATCTTGAACCGCTATTGCAACGTAAGCCAGCGGCACTCTCAGGTGGACAGCGACAACGGGTGGCGATTGGTCGTGCTTTGGTACGTGAAGCGGGTGTGTTTTTGTTCGACGAACCCTTATCAAATCTCGATGCCAAACTTCGTTCCAGCTTGCGCCGCGAACTGAAATTGCTGCATCAAAATCTGAAGGCCACGATGATCTATGTGACGCATGATCAAGTCGAGGCCATGACCTTGGCTACACGTATTGTGGTCATGAAGGCTGGTGAAATTCAACAGATAGGCACGCCAGAAGCAGTGTATGAACGACCAGAGAATTTATTCGTGGCAGGCTTTCTCGGTGCCCCTGCGATGAATTTTATTGAGGGACAACTTGATCTGCAACAGCAGTTTAGTTCCGCCTGTGTGAATGTGTCCTTGGCAAATTACGCATTGCGTGCACCGTTGTCTATCATCGCAGGTGAAAAGAAAACGGTGACCATAGGTGTACGACCAGAACATATTCATCTTGATCCGAATGGTGATGCACACGGCAACGTGGTCTTGGTTGAGCCTATGGGTAATCACATGGTGTTGTGGTTAGATCTCGGTGGACAGACGATCTCGGTTATCGTCAACCAGCCTCAGCAATTTGAACTTGGCAGTACAGTGCGTTTCCGTATCGATGGACATCGTGTGTCTTTGTTTGATCCGGCAACTGAGCAAAGATTGTAAGAACGTTTTTTGAAAGATAGCAGATGCAAACGCAACAAGCCCTACAAACTATTGTGATCGTTGGCGGTGGAACTGCCGGATGGATGACAGCGGCCGCCTTTTCGCGTGTGCTGCCACAAGGCTATCGCTTGCGATTGGTCGAATCGGATGCGATTTCGACGATAGGTGTGGGTGAGGCGACGATCCCGAGTATCCGCGCTTTTAATCAATTAGTTGAACTTGATGAAGACGAGTTCATGCGCCAAACCCAAGCCACCTTCAAACTCGGGATTGAGTTTGTGAATTGGGGCAAGCAAGGTGATTCGTATATTCACGGATTTGGTTTGATCGGTCGCGATCAAATACTGGCCAAGTTTTATCAGTATTGGTTGAAGATGTACCAGATGGGTGAAGCACCTGATTTGGAACATTTTTCCATCAACACGGTCGCTCCGCGTCATCACAAATTTATGCGCCCGCCGAAGGACATGCCGAACTCACCTTTGGCCGACATTTCGTATGCCTTCCATTTCGATGCCGGTTTGTATGCCAAGTACTTGCGTGGTAAAGCTGAGCAACAGGGTGTGCAGCGTACAGAAGGTAAGATAGTAGATGTGGCGGTGCGCGAGGTCGACGGTTCTGCGAGTTGGTCGGGGACGCAGCGGCGGCCCCTGGACCGAGGACGGGGGTGCGGATGAAACGCAGGAATCAACTCACGGACATGGCACCGGCGGCCGGTACGGCGAAGGCGCAGGCGGTGCCTTCTT
>CALKVB010000204.1 GCA_937996605.1 uncultured Oxalobacteraceae bacterium
GTCCAGCGCGCCGCGGTCGATGCAGGTGTTGGCGCCGATCTCCACGTCGTTGCCAATCCGCACGGCACCGAGCTGCTCGATTTTTTCCCAGGCACCTGCGTTGGGCGCAAAACCAAAACCGTCGGCACCAATAACAGCTCCAGAATGGATCACGCAACGCTCACCAATCACACAATCATTGTAAACACTAACATTAGCGTTGATTTTAGTTCTCGCACCAACAAATACGCGTTTAGAAATCGCTACACCGGCACCTATCCAAACACCCTCACCAATGACGGCACCAGCCTCAATTGAAGCGTGAGGACCGACATAGGCAGTCGCAGCGACATTAGCGAGTGGGCTTACCCACGCAGATGGATGGACTCCGATTTCTACAGGATCCGAATTAAGGGCAAAGAAATGTTGCGCTAACTTTGCAAAATAGACATAGGGGTTACTGCTAATAATCCGAGCACCGTGATAGGCATCGCCGATGGCTAAATGATCGGCCTCAGATAAAATCAAAGCGACTGCTTTGCTGGCAGTCGCTTGCGCACGTAATTTGGAATTGGAGAGAAATGTAATGTGGTTTTCAGTCGCTTCATTTAAAGGCGCAATTCCGATTACTTGAAATTCCGGATCACCAATCAATTGGCCACCAATTAAATCAACGATATCTCCCAAACGGAGGCATGTTTTATTCATTCGTTTACTTAGCCAAAGCCTTCAATACTTTATCGGTTATATCGATGCGAGGGTTAAAGAACACAGCATCTTGAACAACCAAATCTATTTTTTCCAACTCTGCAATCTGACGAACAACTTTTTGGGCACGCTCGGCCAAGATATTCAATTCCTCTTGTTTACGCTGACCCAAGTCTTCGCTGAAGATTCTTTGCTTACGATTAAAATCTTGATCAAGATCGGCTAGTTCGCGCTGACGACGAGTCCGCTCAAGCTCTGTTAGGCTTGGTGCTTCCTTTTCAAATTTGCGTACAGACGCCCGTAAGTGTTCATTTAAGTCATCAAGTTCTTTTTCACGCTTTGAAAATTCTTGCTTAATTTTTGCAGTCGCGACCTTAGCTGGCAAGGATTCATTCAATACCCTTTGACCATCGAAGAAAGCCACACGAATATCCTGCGCATTCGCTAAAGATGCACAAGTTAGCATCATAATTGACACAAAAAGCTGGCGCATCAGCGATGTAGAGTAAGAAATTCGATTCAACATAATCTCCGCTTTTCAATGTGTTGAACTGGCATGAATTGATATTTTAATCGCAAAAACGAATACACGCGTATTAGAAACCTGTACCCATCGTGAATTGGAAGCCTTGAGTTCTATCACCAGGTTTCTTATTCAAAGGACGTCCAAAACTAAGTTTTAATGGGCCCATAGGAGAAATCCAACTAATACCCATACCCGCCGCAGCACGCAAGTCTTGCAATCGAATCTTTTGACCTTCGTCAAAGACATTACCTGCATCCAAGAAGGCGAACCAACGTAATGACTTGTCTGCACCTGGGAACGGGATCTGTAATTCAACGTTACCAATCAAACGCTTTGCACCACCCAAACTGTCGTTGTTAGGATCCAATGTACCCAAGGATGCGGGTTCATAGCCGCGAACCGAACCAATACCGCCAGCGTAGAAATTTTTAAACAAAGGATACGGCTTGCCACCCATACCATGACCATAATCAAACTCACCGTTCATCGCCAAAATGACTGAACGATAAATTGGTTTGTAATACTCATGTTTATAAATTGCACGATAGTATTTGAAGTTACCGACTGGTGAAACTTCCACGTTAATACGTTGATATCTACCAATTGAGGGCGTCAAAATATTGTCGCGGCTATCACGTTGCCAAGCTGCTGACAAAGGATATGAATTGGTCGCAGCCGTCCCTACGCCGTACAACGGATCTGTCGGATCTTTGACCACATCTTTACCGCCGTAGTTAGCAACATATTGCAAATAGCGCGGAGGGCTTTGACCTAAATAAGTATCGATTTTCGAACGTTCGAGACCAACACCAAAGAACACGGTATCCAGTTCAGAGAACGGAACGCCATAGCGTAAGTTACCACCAGAAGATTGGATGCGATAGTAGCCATAGGCACCAATTGGCGGCAATGAGGTTCGCACATACAAGTCCACGCTACGGCTGATACCGTCTTCGGTTGCGTATGGATCGGTGTGAGACAAAGCAATGGTTCGGTTGTAATGACTAGTATTGATATCGATACCAATTGTGTCACCACTACCAAAGGCATTGGTTTGCTGAATCGAACCAGTGATCGTCATTTTTTCAGCACTGGAATAACCTGCACCAATCATGATGTTGCCAGTTGGACGCTCAGTCACAGTCAGATTTACGTCAACCTGATCTGTGCTCGTTGGCACTTCAGGCGTATCGATCGTCACTTCTTTAAAAAAGCCTAAGAACTCTACACGATCGCGAGAAACTTTAATTTTTTGCCCATCATACCAAGAACTCTCAAACTGGCGGAATTCACGGCGAATCACTTCATCGCGCGTACGCGTATTACCGGCGAGATTGATACGACGAACGTACACACGCTTACCTGGATCAACAAAAATCGTAAACGCGACCTCTTTCTTCTCTTTGTCGGTCATAGGATTTGCATTGACGTTTGCAAAAGCGTAACCGAAGTTACCCATACGATCCGAAATGCGTTTCGTACTATCGGTCAAACGTGCGGCATTATAGACGTCACCTTTTTTCAATGAAATCAACGAGGCGAGTTCTTCTTCACGGCCGAAAGTATCACCTTCGATGCGTATGTCGGAAACTTTATACTTATCGCCTTCTTCAATATTAATGGTGATGTAGATGCTCTTCTTGTCAGGCGTAATTGAGATCTGCGTCGAAAGAATTTGCATCTCAAGATAGCCGCGATTCAAATAGAAGGAGCGAATCGCTTCAATATCCCCCGACAATTTCTGCTTAGAATATTGATCCGCTTTGGTGTACCAACTAAACCATGTCGAGGTACTCAGTGCCAAAACATCTTTCAATTCACCATCAGAAAAAGACTTATTGCCGATGATATTAATCGCTGCAATTTTGGCGATATCACCTTCATCGACATTAAAAGTAACATTGACGCGGTTACGCTCAATCGGCGTAATGGTCGTCGTCATTTTCATCCCGTACAAGCCACGAGACAAATACTGCTTCTTCAATTCTTGCTCAGCGCGGTCAACCGTCGCCTTATCAAAAATGCGCGTCTCCCCAACACCAATATCCTTGAGTGCTTTGATCAAAGCATCTTTTTCAAATTCTTTGGTACCGACAAAATCTACCGTTGAAATAGTTGGACGTTCATCTAATAAAACGATTAAAACGCCATCCTCTACTTCAATTTGTACGTCTTTGAAGAAACCCGTTGCAAACAAAGCTTTAATCGTTGCCGTACTCTTTGCGTCATTGAATGTTTCACCAACTCGCACAGGTAAATAACTAAAAACGGTGCCAGCTTCGGTCCGCTGCAAACCTTCAACGCGGATATCTTTAACGACAAATGGTTCAATCGCGGCGGCTTGACCAGAACACAAGGCTAATGCAGCGAGTGCGAGGATGTGGCGGGGATAGGCTGGCAACGTCAAATTCTCAAATTTTAATTTCATTGGGGTTTATTCAATCTCAATATTTCAACTCGATTGCTACTTACACAACTCTCAAAGCACAACAGATTTCCATCGGTTTACTCGATAAGCTGAGTATTATGACATTTTTCGAACAATATCATTAAACAAAGCAACAATCATTAAACACATCAGCACAACCAGCCCTCCTCGCTGTGCCATTTCTAAATATTTCTCTGGAATTGTCTTACCAGACAAAACTTCCAGC
>CALKVB010000205.1 GCA_937996605.1 uncultured Oxalobacteraceae bacterium
TACAAGAGAAAGCGTGATCATCATCGGCGCAAATGCTTGACTTGCATCCGGAGCAATCGGGAGCGAAAAACGAAGAAACCCGTAAGCACCAAGCTTCAAACCAATTGCTGCAAGGACAATCGACCCTCCAGTTGGCGCTTCAACGTGGGCGTCTGGCAGCCAAGTATGCACAGGAAACATAGGTACTTTGACAGCGAAGGATACAAGGAACGCCCAGAAAATCACTGCCTGTACATCTGAAGTCAGTTTAAGTTGATGCCAGTCAAGAATATTGAAACTACCGCCAGACTCCATGAACAGATAGAGAAGCGCAACCAGCATAAGCAGCGAACCGGCGAGCGTATAAAGAAAGAACTTGATAGCAGCGTAAACTCTATTTGGGCCACCCCAAACACCAATAATAATGAACAGTGGGATCAGCGAGGCCTCAAAAAAGACGTAAAAAAGAACCCCGTCAAGAGCAGAAAATATCCCGTTAATCAGGCCAGACATGATCAAAAAACCAGCCATGTACTGTGAGACTTTCTCCTGTATGACTTCCCAACCTGCCACAACAACAACCAGCGTAATGAAACTATTGAGAATCACGAACAAGACGGAAATCCCGTCGACACCGAGAAAATAATTGATGTTGAAACGAGGAATCCAGGCGTAGTTCTCAACAAACTGCATCGCACTTGTTGTTGAATCGAATCCGCTGTAGAGAGGAATGCTAACAGCCAACCCAAGGAGAGCTGCAAACAGCGCAACAAATCGTGCAACTGGCGCATTTCGATCATTACCGCTCGCCAGCGCAATAACACCGCCGACGATGGGGACCCAGATCGCAAGGCTGAGGAATGGAATGCCCGTCATCTTAACTTTCCGATGTGCACCAATTAAGGTGTGTCAGTTCAACTAAATAAACGAATGCTAAACTACCCGAGACTTCGAACTCTTTAACTCAAACCCTGTTAAACCACACGGTTAAGAGGACGAATACGCCAATAATCATTGAAAAGGCATACTGATAGATATGACCGCTTTGCAATAGTCGAGACATCTGGGCTATCCAGCCAACAAATTTCGCAGAGCCATTCACGATGATTCCATCGATGATCGTTTGATCACCGACTTTCCAAAGAGTCCTACCGAGAAGCCGTGCTCCACCTGCGAAAACAAGCTCGTTAAATCGATCAAAGTAATACTTATTCTCTAGAAGAGTATGCAACGGCTTAAAGGTTCGCATGATCGCCGCAGGTATGGCGGGCACTACTAGATAAAAGAGCCACGCAACAACGACGCCAGCCATGGCAAGGAAGAAGGGGACACTCGTAAATCCATGCAGCGCCATACCGGCCGCACCATGAAACTCCTCGCCCAACTCCGCCATCGCATTATGAGCATCCGACATGTAAATTGCGCTCTTGAAATACTCGCCAAACAACATAGGTTCGATCGTCAAAAACCCAACAACAACCGACGGGATGGCGAGCATCACTAACGGAACAGTGACAACCCAAGGCGACTCGTGAGGCTTTTGGCCTGGAGCGAGGCCGTGATGATGTTCGTCGTGATGATCTTCAGTAGCGTGATGCGCTTCATCATTTGAGTGATCACCACCTTCGACGTTTTGCATCGCCGCTTGATGGGAATTGTCATCGCCTGTTTCATGAGCTGGCTGTAGCCCGAAGCGCTCTTTCCCATGAAACACAAGGAAATACATTCTAAAGGAATAAAAAGCTGTAACAAAAACGCCAACTATTACACAAAAATATGCGTAGCCAGACCCAGGGATATGGGAAATAGCAACAGCCTCAATGATCGAGTCTTTAGAGTAAAACCCAGAGAAAAACGGAAAACCAATCAACGCGAGAGACCCAAGCAACGAGGTAAACCAAGTTACCGGCATGTACTTCCAAAGCCCGCCCATGTTCCGCATATCTTGATCATGGTGCATACCAATAATCACCGAGCCCGCTCCAAGGAAAAGGAGAGCCTTGAAGAACGCATGGGTCATCAAATGAAATACAGCCGCTGAATAAGCTGAAACACCCAAAGCAACCGTCATGTAGCCCAACTGGGAAAGCGTTGAATATGCGACAACACGTTTAATATCGTTTTGCACGATGCCAAGAAACCCCATAAAAAGAGCAGTTGTAGCACCTATTACCAAAACAAAACTCAGCGCGGTTTCAGACAGTTCAAATAGCGGAGACATCCGGGCAACCATGAAAATACCTGCGGTTACCATTGTTGCCGCGTGAATCAGCGCAGAGATCGGGGTTGGGCCCTCCATGGAATCGGGCAGCCACACATGTAGGGGCACCTGGGCGGACTTACCCATAGCACCAATGAAGAGACAGATGCAAATTGCCGTCAGCAAAGGCCACCCGGTAGCGGGCACAACTAGTTTCAGCAAATCAGGGGCTTTGGCAAAAACTTCCGCGTAATTCAAACTTCCAGAAAATGCCGCAATTAGTCCAATTCCCAGCAAAAAGCCAAAATCCCCAACACGATTAACCAGAAAGGCCTTCATATTGGCGAATATCGCCGTAGGGCGCGTATACCAAAAACCAATAAGCAGATATGAAACCAGCCCAACAGCTTCCCACCCAAAAAAGAGTTGAACGAAATTGTTGGACATCACCAACATCAACATCGAGAAGGTGAACAACGATATATAACTGAAAAAACGCTGATAGCCAGGATCCTCTGCCATATACCCAATTGTGTAGATGTGCACCATCAACGATACGAAGGTAACGACGATCATCATCATGACGGTAAGATTGTCGACGAGGAATCCAACCTCAAAGACCAACCCGCCGCTTGACGCCCACGTATATAGGGTTCCGTTGAACGCATGCCCGGCTTGAACATCTAAAAATATCAATACAGAACAAGCAAATGCTGTGGCCACGCCGAGAATTGTGACGACATGAGACCCCGCACGACCAATAGTCTTACCAAATAGGCCAGCGAGGATTGCACCCAAAAGCGGGGCAAGCGGAACCAGCAAGTAGAGCTTTTGCATATCCATCATTGAAAAACGTCCTTATCCCTTCAGGGTATCCAGGTCATCGACATGAATGGTGCGCAAATTACGGAACAGCGCAACAAGAATAGCCAACCCGATAGCAGACTCAGCGGCAGCAACAGTCAATATAAAAAACACAAAAATCTGACCGGACGCATCCCCCAAATAACGAGAGAACGCGATGAAATTCATATTCACCGCAAGCAACATCAGTTCAATAGCCATCAAAAGAACTATCAAATTCTTTCGATTCAGAAAAATTCCGACAACACTTATTGCAAAAAGCATTGCACCAAGAATCAAATAGTGAGAAAGAGTCAACATTCAAACCCCCTTAAATGTAACCAGCAGCCGTCAGTCATTATCCGACTTCATGGAGACAACCCTGATTCGATCATCTCTCTTCACAGCTATCTGCTCAGATGGATCAAGCTTCTTGACGTTGAATCTCTTACGAAGAGTAAGTGCTACCGCCGCGATCATCGCAACAAGTAACACAATCGAAGCAAGCTCAAAGGGATAAACGTAATCAGTGTAAAGCAGGCGTCCAAGTTCCCGCGTGTTGCTAAATCCTGGCTCGGGCTCCGCAGGCAAAGGCATGAACTGGAAATTGTCACTTAACACTATGGACATCTCGACAACCATAAGAACAGCGATCGTAGCCCCGACTGGCAAATAGCTCCAGAACCCTTGCCGAATGCGCTCAAGGTTTATATCCAGCATCATTACGACAAAGAGGAAAAGCACCATAACAGCGCCTATGTATACCATGACCAACGCTATTGCCAAAAACTCCGCACGAAGCAACATCCAAATTCCACCTGCGGTGAAAAAGGCAAGCACCAAGTAAAGAGCCGCATGAACCGGATTTCGGGAGGTAATTACCTTTAACGACGCCACAACGAGTACTGTGGCAAAAAAGTAAAACACCACCGACTGAAAATCAATATTCATAGATTTGATGATCAAACAATGTTAGGGCACAACCAAATCAGCGAAACTTGGCCTCAACTTCACGATCAGCAGCTATTTGTGTTTCATGCTTTTCGCCTACTGCCAGCAACATTTGCTTAGTGAAATACAAGTCTCCGCGCTTCTCACCATGATACTCAAGAACCCGCGTCTCAACGATGGCATCAACGGGACAAGCCTCTTCACAAAATCCGCAAAAAATGCATTTAGTCAAATCAATGTCATAACGACTGGTCCGCCTTGATCCATCTGATCGCTGTTCTGACTCAATCGTGATCGCCATCGCGGGACAGACGGCTTCACATAACTTGCACGCAATACAGCGCTCCTCTCCATTTGGATAACGACGGAGCGCGTGAAGCCCCCTAAACCTTGGGCTTTGAGGCGTCTTTTCTTCAGGGAATTGAACTGTTATTTTTCTAGCAAAGAGATGACGCCCGGTCAGTGCCAGCCCCCTTACCAATTCAGTTAGGAAGAGGCTCCCTACAAAATCTCTCATCGAACCCATTTCCGGCACCCCTTCCTTACTTCCAAATCGAGAGTGGGGACATGATCCAAACAGCCACCACTACGACCCAAAACAACGTAACCGGGATAAAGACCTTCCACCCAAGTCGCATAATATGGTCATAACGGAAACGCGGAAATGTCGCCCTGAACCAAAGAAATAAAAACAATATAAATGAAGTCTTAAGAGCTAACCAAACGAATCCATCTGGCAGGAACCCCACCGGCGACAGCCACCCGCCCAGGAAGAGAATAGAAGTAAGTGTAGAAACCAAGATC
>CALKVB010000206.1 GCA_937996605.1 uncultured Oxalobacteraceae bacterium
GTTCAGACGTGTGCTCTTCCGATCTCGCGCTGCATCGCGTCTTGGCACTGCCGTGCGTTCTCGGAGAGAAAGCGACAAGCAGAAGTCATTAGCCCAGGACTTAAGGGGTGCGCCTCGCGCACGTTTTATGTGTTGATTTGAGTTGAAGCCCAAGCAGCTTTAGTGGCTGCTCGGGTTCCTGATACGCGCCTCGGTGGCGCGTCACTGACGACGATCACTGACGGGCATCCCGCCAAAGCTAAGCTGGGCGCAGTTTAGGGCGCATCGTCACTGGCAGTGTGCCGCCAGTGACGATGCGCTTTTTCCGCAGTTAAAACTGTTGGGCTTAGCTGATCGTGTATTGTGTGTGTGATGAGAATAAGTGTGCAGAAGAATTCTGCGCGCTGTGGATGGTCAGCATCCGACGCTTGTGGCCACCGCAACCAACATGCTTGGTGCATGTTGATTTTGGTGACTACTTGCGCGTGGATGTGACTGTAAATGCCGATGTTACTTGGCATCTTAGATATGCAGAAACGACGGGCGTTCCTGCGCTACTTCAGATGTTGCTTTTGAAGTTGTGATGTTGGAGCAGCCCTCGATTTCTCAAGCGCTGATCTGATTTGCCGTGTGGCTGTGATTACATTAGGTCAGCGATGTTTTGCAGATCTTCTGTTTATTACCTTACGTTTTTTGCAGACGTAACTTGGGTGTTCCCAGGCATTTCGCCCGCTGCAGCAATGGGTTTCCGCAGCTAATGATTTAAGTTCCGAAGAACTCCTGTGAGAGAACCGAAGCTCTCATATCAACGATGCGAGTTGCCCCGCGATGATAATGCTGGCTTCTTTAACTTCACTGCCACCAGCTCAGCAGTTCTTGAATTAGATTGCAGGTTAATTTAGGAATTCACACCCGTCAAACACTGTCCAGTTTACGTCTAAACTTATTTGACGAGTGTGGTTTTTTACTCAAACATGGATGTCTTGTTTGTTGTTGACCACGTTCAAACTTAGATCTTTTAGTGAGATATCTTCAAAAGAGATTTAACATCTTTAACTACCATTGGATCAGTCCAAATATAAGAAAGCCATTCGAAAAAATCATCTGACTCAAGATCTACTGTGTCAAATGTTGAATCATGTTTAGCAAAAAACATCGAAGGTCTATACTCAAATCGAAATACGACGTTTTCATTTGCCTTCAACACAAATGTATTCAAAGTACTTCCTCTTTCTAAAGTACATTTGAATTCGGATGATATTTCAAATTCAACGTCATCGCATCGAAACAAGAGGCGATTATTATCCTCATAAACAGCGAACCATTTTTTATTCTGTTTATATGCCCAGCCACTTTTTGAAAAAGATTTTCGTAAGTTGATGCTACGGCGAAATTTAACTTTTTCTTCACAAAGCGAAACTTTTAAGAAGTGACTATTCCAATATGCAAGTATTTTCATTTTATTTCACCAATTTATTTGCTATCTCATTGGTTCTTTGCAATGCTTCTAGAACTTTTTCCCAACTACCGTACTGTTCAAATAACTTTTCCGCAGTTGGTCCTGCGCGGTTTCCATATTTTAGAAGATTTCGAACATCTGCAATTCGTGCCGCAACCCAAGGTCCCATTTTCCGGACTTCCAGCTTTAATAAATTTCTAGCTGATACAGCTTCTTTAGCAACAATCTCAATTGCATCTCCTTTAGCAAGTCTAGCTGTCGCATTTGCAGAAATGTTTTGTACACGAGATAAATATAGTGATCTCGCAGTACTAGTACTTAACTCGCCGATAAAAGCGGCTTCAGCCAAAATTGCGCCTGTAGCCGTAACATACAAAGTTCCTGCGGCTACCATGCCGACACCATTTCCCGGAAATCTAGGATTTACAAAATCACCCGCTGGGTTTTGTTCAAACATCCCACCCTGCTCATATTCGCGCTCTGACTCACGTTGTTCTATAAGTTTTGTGACATTAAGCTCCGAAGGCTTCCTAGACTCAATCTTATTAGTTCCTTGTTGAGCATCCTTTCCAGTAAGGTCTGTTGTTCTTGTATCTGCCTGTTCATTCGAGCTCCCCGTTTGCACCCAATTTCCGTCATCGTCATACCCAAAATAGTTCAAACTACCATCAGACGCGACCTGACAACCAACTTGCTGTGCACATTGTGCTTGTTGCGAGCTACTAGCAGCGCTTGCCGCCACAAACCCAGTCGGATCAGTCAAATTAGTCGGATTGTTCCAAACATAGGTATACCGATTATACGACTGCGAATGCAAAGGATCTTGAATAATCGGATCAGCACTCATGAAGCGTGCCGTGAATGGGTCGTAGATCCGGCCATTCATGTGCACCAGATCAAGCTTATCCAACATCTCGTGACCAGTGAAGCCCTTGTTGTCTTTGACGCCATCGATGATGTTGGCGATGTCTTCAGCACCATTCAAAGCACGACGTTTGCCCCAACTATCGTAGCCCATACGTTCAACTAAACCACCACCAATGTCAGTGATCGCAATCGGGCTGCCGATACGGTCGGTATGGGTCCACAACAATTCTGTGGCTTGGTTTGCTTGGCTTGGTTTGTCGATCTCAACCCCTAAACCACCTGGCCAGTAGGTTTTAATCGTCAAGGTGCCGGCTTTGTTTTCAACTTCCATGCCCGCGGCATAATACGTGGTGACGCCATCGCTACGGATTTGTTTTACACGCTGATGATCTGCGCCATAAGTGAAGCTGCTGTTCTCACTACCCTTGGTCATGAGACTAGGCATATCAAAGCTTGTCCAGTTCACTGTTTTGCCTGCGCCGCTGGTCAAATTACCGTTATCGTCGTAGATGAAAGATCCTATGCCAGGAATACTTTGCACCGCATGGGGACGACGTAAGCTAGCACCTGTAACGCTGTCGAAGCCAGAGACTCCTTTAGATGTGTAATCGTAAAGCCCTTGCCCTACACCTGTCTTACTCTTCAAGTTGCCAATATCATCGTAGGTGAAGGTTTGCATTGGCATACCGCTCACCGTGGCAGTCGCTAAACGATTGAGATTATCGTAAGTGAAGTCTTCACTGAAATAAGCGGCGGCTTCACCCTTGCTGCCCACACCCCATGATTGCGTGCGATTCATGACATTGCCCAGCGGCTTGTATTGATACGCTTCTTGCAGTTGAATGCCACCGGTGGCATTGGTCAACATCGCTGTTTGCAAATGCCCTGTGTTGGTGAAATATAGGCGTTCTACATTTAAGCTATTGCCCAGAGCGGCTTTACTCAATTGTTGACGCGCGTTCATTTCATTGGCTTGCCATAACACTTGGTAGCCTGTGCTTGGCGTGGTGATGCCCCGCAGCGTTTGGAAGACGTAGCCATATTTGTTGTAACGGCGTTCAAACACCTTGGCAGTCTCACTTGCACGTTGATGCGTTTCACCTAACGGACGTCCCCATGCATCGTAGTTGATGGTGTGGGTGTACAACACATCACGTTGTTGCGTGCTAACCGATGGACGACCATAGTTATCAAAACTGTGGGTCTCCGTGTTGTCTGGGGTGGCACCATTCAACGTCAATGCTTGAACCAGTTTGCCGCAACTGCGATTGCTTACACAAGATTGCCCTGGCTGCTTATCGTAGATCCAACGGCTGGTTAAATCAGGCTCATTACGGTCTGTCATTCGGCCTAAATCGTCGTAGACCATAGTCGTTGCCGTGCCAGCCTTACGCAGATTGGGACTCACTTGTCGAATCGTGCGACCTAATGGGTCGACTACGTAGTCAATTTGTCCCAAGTCTGGATCAGAGAGCTTAGTGCGGCGCCCCAGGTTGTCGTAGTCAATCGTGACGACATTGCCAAACGAGTCTTGGGTACGCGTTAAGCTGTTGAAGGCATCGTAAGTAAACAAAGTGCTCTTGTCATTGGCATCTCGTGTTTCAGTTAGACGCCCCCACACATCGCGATACTCTTTTTTCGATTGAGTTTCTGCGTTGGTGATCACCGTCAACAAACCTTGGTAGCTGGTGAGATTGGTTTCGGTGCCCGCATCTCCTGCGGATTCAACGCGAATAATACGGCCCACATCATCATAGAAATTACGGGCCGCCAACACACCGCCGCTCGCAATATTCGTATTCACCAAATCAGTGATGAAGCGCGGTTGATAGCTTTCATAGACACGGCCTTGGCTATCGTAATTGACTTCTGTGCCAATCATCTGGCCATCAAAGCCCCAGGTCACTGAGCGTACCGCATGCGCAGAACTATCGCTAAACACGAGGCTTGGTACTGCGACTCGTGTGCTTCCACGCATCGTGTCTTGCACCAACACACTGACTGCATTGCTCGGGCAAGCTGTTTGGCATTGCTTCTGATAGGTGTAGACATCGGTGCCATCCGGTGTGCTTACTTTCAACTTACGCCCGAAGCCATCATTTTGAATCGTTGTGGTGAGACCATTCGCGTCTGTCACACTCGTTGCCGCGCCATGACGCGAATCAAAGGCTTTTGTCTCTGTATGACCTACAGCATTTTTCACGCTGGATGGGAAACGACCATTGGCGGTGTAATCCACCGTTGCTACATCGATAGTGCGTGTCAAGGATTTTTGTGGATCAAAATACGTGACACTGGTTTTATTCACTAAGCCAAAGCTATTTTGACTGCGGTCGTACGTGGTTTGCGTCTGTAATGCGGCATTTCCTTGTTCACGTATT
Source organism: uncultured Oxalobacteraceae bacterium (assembly GCA_937996605.1). Lineage (GTDB taxonomy): Bacteria > Pseudomonadota > Gammaproteobacteria > Burkholderiales > Burkholderiaceae_D > Undibacterium. The sequence goes on from CALKVB010000206.1 coordinate 4,687, forward strand.
TCACTAGTAAGCTGGTCCAAACTATCATAGGCATAGTCCACCGTGCGCATGATTGAATTCCCCGGCACTGTGCGAGTTTCCACAG
>CALKVB010000207.1 GCA_937996605.1 uncultured Oxalobacteraceae bacterium
AAGTGACTCAAACGATCGTATGAATCCTGGTTCGGATTCAGAAATGGGTTTGTTCAGAGGTTCTGCTCGAACGACATCAAGGTCACCTTTTAAGATGTCATTCTGAATCTTCGCTAAAGTCCAAGTGTAGGCGCGGCGTGTGATTGCATCTTCTAGTTGCGCTTCTGTTGGGCTTACCATTCTCACGAATTCGAGCGTTTGTTGTCCACGGCGTAGCGTCAAGCCAATTTGCAAGGCATATGTCGTCATACATCTTCTCCTTATTTTTGATAGTTACTTTGGTGTTTTCTGAGGTACTCATCTCGCTCTCGAAAAAGAGGATCTTTCGACCCAACAAATGTAGGACGTCGGTTTTTTGTATTTGGGCGAGTCGGCAGACCTCTTGGATCGTGAAAGATGCGTCCTCTCTGTTGAAGAAGAGGCGTTTCACGGCATCGACTGATGATTGGTTGATTGTGCCTTTTGCATACCTCAATAGCAGGCCGATTTCTTCTTGGGAATCATCGACATCGATTTCTTGCTCAGTAACGATGCAAAAAGTGAAGCCCCTCTGCCTTAATATTTCATTAATGACATCAAAGAGATTGCGCTGTTTCTCAATAAACTTGCAGGGTTTTACTTCTATGACTAAAGCGCGACCATTTCTGAAGTTCACTAAAAAATCCGGTGTATAGCTGCAGCTGTCATCTTCTCCGTAGAGAATTTGAAAGGGCTGCGACGTGATACTTATAACGTTTGGCGTAAGTATTAGTTTTTTGATAAATTTGTATTCGAGTTGGCTTTCATATTCAATCGGGTCGGCTTGCAACCAAGAACATGGAACAAGCCCAACACTTCGATGCGGCGAACGAGTCACCACTTTGTGTTTCGGTTTCATAAATTAAAAAGATAAAGGGAGACCATCCCTAAATGAAATTTAGGGTGTGAAGGGGCTTGACACGGGGAGGGAAGAGATAGATACTTGACGTACCACCGTGGAGGTATTCTATCTCCGCACTACGCCGGTCTTGCCTTTTGGAAAGTCCGGCGTTTTTATTTGGTTTTCATTTTTTGCCCCTTTAATTTTTAAATAAAAGGCGGTTAGGGATGTTTTAAACCCAATTTAACCGCGATCGCATGGCATTCACCTCGAAGCGCTCTGCTTTTCCCACTCAGTACCTTATATACAAGCTGTTGATTGAAACCATTTTTTCTCGCCCAGTCAGCAATACTTTCTCCCCGGCGTGCGAAGTCTAGTTTTGCTTTTTGGATGTCACTGATTTCAAGATTTATCATAGATTAATGTTCTGAATTTAGAAACTAGTTTGTAAATGTTAGCTCAAAAGTTCAAATAGGTATACAATTTTCCTATTTGGTGCAAGTTTGGGAACATTTATGCTTGGTTTGAATTTAACTGAATCGTTAGGATCAAGGCTAAAAAAAGAGCGGAAGCGCTTGGGTATGACACAGGTTGATTTCGGGAAGAAGATCGGGGTCAATCGCCTCGCAGTACTCCGAAATGAGCTTGGCGAGCGATGCCCAGACGCGAATTATCTTTTGGCATGCCAAGAGATTGGTGTGGATGTTTTTTATGTTTTGAATGGAGTGAAAAATGTTCGGCTTGAATTCTCCAAGATGGAATATTCGATTAGGGCATTGCTTGAGATATTGCGTGATCTCGATGGTGAAGTAGATGTAAAGACGTTGACCGCTGCAGTTATTCAGTTTTACAACACGGCGCCGTCTTTAAGTTCTGATCAAGAACAATTGAATCGAGCGAATTCCCAGTTTGCGACTACCCTGAAATCGGAGAGCAAACAATGAGTATTTTTGATGATCGAAAAATGTTGGTACACGCCAAACTTGAATATTTTCTCTCGATAAAAAAAATCCTTCCAAAGTTCGCATTGTCTGCAACGAATGATGTCGTATTAGCGCGGGCTCATTCATATAGACTGCGCAAATCCGATCTGTTTCGAAGCCCAATTAGTTTCTTGCGATTCTATTTTGCTCGTAGATATTATGATTCATTGGTGACAGACGGAGCGACTGTCGCTAAGCAAGAGGCCTCTAGTAATGATTTGGTTTTGAGATACGCGCTTTTAGTTTATGGCGAAAAGCTTTGTATTGAAAATTTAAGACAACTAATAGCCTTTGAGGCACACGAACGTATTCCACGAAACTTGAGTCGTAGAACTTTAAATGATCTAAATGTTACTGTTGATCGTAATGGAGTTCTGCGAATTGCACCTCAGAGTAGGCCCTTAACTTGGATTGGATTTGGAATTTTGTCTTTTTCAGTGCCTTTGACGGTATTTTTTCTGATTATTCTGATCGAAGGTTTGTTTTTTGTTAAATGCCCACCACAATGTGCAATTGTCGGAGCCACTCAGTTGTTCCTTTTGAGTGCTCTTTTCGTTCAATT
>CALKVB010000208.1 GCA_937996605.1 uncultured Oxalobacteraceae bacterium
GTGCCAGGGCATACCCCTGCCGATATGGCGTACCAAATTGGCGACGCCATTTTCGTCGGCGATACTATGTTTATGCCAGACGTAGGAACCGCTCGCTGCGACTTCCCTGGTGGTGATGCGCATATGCTTTTCCGATCAATCAAAAAGCTACTCGCATATCCAGATCACACCCGCTTGTATCTCTGTCATGATTACCCACCAAATGGTCGTGAGGTCAAATTTTTCTCAACGGTTGCGGAACAAAAACAATCCAACATTCATGTGCGCGATGGTGTTAGCGAGGAAGACTTCGTGACGATGCGCAAGAAGCGCGATGCCACACTAGATATGCCGATGTTGATACTACCATCGGTGCAAGTCAATATACGTGCGGGCAATCCGCCACCAGCAGAAGACAATGGCATTAGCTACCTCAAGATCCCGCTCAATGGTATTTAGAAATCTCATCATTTAGGGCAGTTTTTACACCACACACAAAGCACAATGACAGGAGCACAAAATGAAAGTCAATGTTGGTACTACAGATCGTTTGATACGTGTATTGTCAGGAGCCGCCTTAATTGCACTCGCTGTGGGTGGATTTATTGGAGCCTGGGGTTACATCGGCATTGTGCCAATTTTGACAGGAACACTGCGATTCTGCCCTGCCTACTTACCGTTCGGTTTCTCCACTTGCAGCAAAGATTAATTTGTTGATGTTTCAACGACTTCCTACACCATGACTACAACGATTAAAAGAATTGCCATCTCCACTGGAGGTGGTGATGCCCCTGGACTCAATGCCGTGATTCGTGCCGTAACTCTGGCGGCGCAAAGGCGCGGTTGGGAGGTATTTGGGATTCGTGAGGGATTCAATGGCATCTTACTACCCGATCGCTACCCGATAAATGGTGTGTTCCCAATTACTAAGGATATGGTGCGTGGTATCAGTCATCTAGGTGGCACTATTCTTGGCACCACCAATCATGGCAATCCACTGCGTTTCGTTGTGACGAACACTGACGGAAGTCAGAAGGAAATCGATCGCAGCGATGACATCATCCGTCATCTACGTCAAATGGAGATCGACGCTTTAATTTGCGTGGGAGGAGATGGCACTCTCACTATCGCTAATGTCTTGCATCAAAAAGGTTTGGGGCAAGGATTGCGGGTGATTGGCGTGCCTAAAACCATAGACAACGATTTGGATAAAACCTACACCACCTTCGGTTTTGACACTGCGGTCGGCTTCGCCACCGATTGCATCGACCGCCTCCACAGCACAGCCGAAAGCCATCAACGTGTGATGGTAGTCGAAGTCATGGGTCGATACGCAGGTTGGATAGCCTTACATGCCGGCATGGCCAGCACCGCACATGCAATCTTACTTCCCGAAATTCCATATGACTTAGAAAAAATAGCAGCGAAAATTCGCGCCCGAGAAAAAGCAGGACGCCACTACAGTATCGTGGTTGCCGCCGAAGGCGCTTTACCCAAAGGTAGACAACCTTATCTTGAACAACAAGCCGAACTTGGCCATGTCGAACGTCTCGGTGGCATAGGCGAGCAACTCGCTCATCAGCTACAAGACATTACCGGCAAAGAAGCGCGCGCTGTCGTATTAGGTCATTTACTAAGAGGCGGCAGTCCTACCTCGTTTGACCGTTTAGCTGCCATGCGTTTCGGTGCAGCAGCAGTGCGAGCCTTAGACGAAGGACATTCTGGCATTATGGTGGCACTCGCATTTCCAAATGTGAACTACGTCAAATTAGAGGAAGTCGCAGGCCGAATGAAGGGCGTCGATCTCGATGGCGACACCATACAAACCGCCCGTGATATTGGTATTTGCTTAGGCGACTAACAGTCGTATTTCAGACCTACTCACGATCGCGCATAAAAGCTTCAAACTGCGCGGTATTGAGTGGGCGAGCAAAATAGTAACCTTGTACTTCATCGCATTGTTGTTCGCGCAAGAAGTTCAATTGTTCTTCGGTTTCCACCCCTTCTGCGATAGTCTGCAAACCCAAACTTTGTGCCATGCTAATCACCGCACTCACAATCGCTTTATCTTCGGGATCACTACTAATATCACGCACAAATGATTGATCGATTTTGAGTTTATAGACTTTAAATTTCTTCAAATAACTCAAAGAAGAATAGCCGGTGCCAAAGTCATCGATTGACATACGAACACCGCGCTCATGTAAATCATTCATGATTGCAATCGCACCTGGTGGATCAATCATCGCCACGCCCTCAGTCAACTCTAGCTCTAAGAACTCTGGTTCCAGATTCGCTTGCTTCAAGATCTGCGTCACGGTCACCGGCAAATCAGAATGGCGGAATTGAATGGCGGACAAATTCACTGCAATCCCGAGATTTTTCCATCCCATATCGTGCCATTGTTTGGTTTGTTCAATCGCGGTACGCAATACCCACTCACCAATATTAATGATCATGCCGGTTTCTTCAGCCACTGGAATAAACTCCACTGGCGAGACATTTCCAAGTTCAGGGTGTGCCCAGCGCAGCAACGCCTCGGTACCGATCACGTTGCCTGTATCTAAAGCAATCTGCGGCTGATACACCACTTGAAATTGGTTACGTTCCAAAGCGTAACGAAGCGCATTCACTAGCTCCAAATGACGGCCTGAACGAGCCTGCATTTCTTGTGTAAAGAAACGGAAGATGTTGCGTCCATCCTGTTTAGCACGGTACATTGCAGTATCGGCGTTGCGCAATAAGGTCTCTAAGTCTTCGCCATCTTCAGGGTAGACTGCGATGCCGATCGAAGCCGAGATGTTCAATTCATATTGACCAATTTGATATGGGTGATTCACTGTTTGTAGAAGTTTTTCTGCAACACGTTCAGCGCCATGCTCATCTGTACCTGTCAATAATAGGATGAACTCATCACCACCCAGTCGTGAAATCGTGTCTCCCTCTCGCAAGCTATCCTTTAAACGTTGCGCCAATTCGACCAAGAGTGCATCACCAGTGCTATGACCTAATGAATCGTTAATATTCTTAAAGTGATCGAGATCAAAAAAGATTAAACTCAATTGAGAATGTGTACGCTTGGCGTTGGCCACCGCGAATCGGGCCCGTTCTTCCAGCAAAACGCGATTCGGTAAGCCAGTCAGTACATCGTAATGCGCGAGATATTGAATACGTTCTTCGGTCCGTTTTTTATCGGTAATATCTTCTTGTACCGACAAGAAGTGTGTGATCTTGCCATCGACGTCGCGCACCGGCGAAATATGCGCAAGTTCTAAATACTCTTTACCATCGACATAGCGATTAACTAGTTCTCCTTGCCAGTTTTCGCCACGGCGCAAACTATCCCACATTTCCTCATAAGTGAACAAAGGGGTCTTACCAGATTGCAGTATGCTGGGACGTTGACCAATCACATCGGCCAAAGTTTGTCCGGTTTTCTGCACGAAAGCTGAATTCACATATTCAATTTTCGCATCAATGTCCGTGATGATAATGACATTTGGACTTTGTTCTACAGCTTGTGACAATTTGCGCAAGTTACTTTCAGTTTGATTCTTTTCGATCGCAATCGCCAAAAAGTGCGCTGCCATTTCTAACAGTGCTAAATGCCCAGAATCTGGTTTCGTCGGCACAGTGTGATAGATCGCAAAAGCACCGAGAATTCGATTATTAGACGAGCGGATCGGTTCTGACCAACAAGAAGCTAAACCCGCATCGTGGGCCAACTGCTTATAATTTTCCCAATAAGGATGATTCGCGATATCTTCGACAATGACCCGCGTCCCAGAATGCATCGCGTGACCACAAGATCCCACGCCCGGCCCGATTGGTAGTCCATTAATCGCACGACTAAAATTCTCTGATAAGCTTGGGGTAGCGTCAGTTTGGATATGCACTCCGTCTTTATCCAACAATAAAATTGAGCACTGGCTACCGGAAATTACGCCTTCCAAATGTTTGATAACTTCATGAAAAAACAAATCAAGTGACATTGAACTGTTAATGCACTCCAACATAAAGCTACGCAATACTTCCATCCGACGAGAACGCTGACGCCCTGCCTCGAGCTCAAATCGATTCAAGGCAAAACTCAAATCCATTGCGAGTTCGGCTAATAATGTACGGATTTCTTCATCGAAAGAATTTACGCCTGCAGAATAGAGGCTGATCACACCATACACGACGCCATTCTTAAATAAAGGGATCGATGCAGCAGCGCGCCAAGACAATTTCTCAGCTTGCGCATGCCAATCTCGAGGTCCTATTGATGCGAGATAGTCTTGACACCAATGTGCCCTGCCATCTTTGGCCGCCAATGCCGGCGTATCCGATGCAAGCTCACTCCCTTCTTTAAATGAGATGGTTTGATCAAACAAAAAATCACTCCCAATACCATCGGCAGCAACAGGAGTAATGGTACTGTTCTCATGATCGACGACGGCAATCCATGTCATTTGTATGCCGGCATATTGCACAGTATCGCGACAAATTTGTTGGAATAACTCGGATTCAGAATGACTGCGGACGATCGCTTGATTACATTGACTAAGTACGTTGTAAAACTGTGTCAGACGCTGGTTGCGAATTTCGACACTACGCCTAATTGCATCACCGCGTGCGAGTTCAATTTGCGCCAGGCTTAATAAACCTAATACGCTTTTCTCTAAGCCTTTTGGTACCTGAATTGACTCAGAAAAATCTGCTCGCCCTAACTTTAAAAGATGATTGCGCAAATCAGAAACCGGCGCACCCAAGGTAAATTGTAGGCTCTGGTAGGATCGCCACAATACCAACACCAAGATAGCGGTCACTAATACGCATAAAACCCGCAGCTGCGTGGCAGCGTTTTGCCCTCGCAAAACATGCTCATTGGTACGCTCTTCCATCATGCGCTGAAAATCAGCAATTGGTAGCATGATTTTCGCTTTGGCCGCACGGTAAGCATCGTCGGTCAACATTGCAATCGCTTTTTGTCTACTCAGTTCAGGCTTATCCGACTTCGCCTCATACAACTCAAAAGCGGTTTGTTCAATTAACGCCAACGCATCAGAATTCATCTTTGCTTCTGCAAGTTTGGCAAACTCATCAGTGGTGATTCCAATACGACGCATCATATCGAGAAAAGAAATCTTTTCTCCGCTGGAGGGGCGCGGTCGTTTGTTATCGCTTAACACCAGATCCCAATAAATCTCGTGATAGTCCACAGGTCGCGCCACCAAACCGTCACGAATGGCGAGAATTTCTTTGTAATAGTCTTTATAACTACTATCTCCAGTCGTAATGTATGTTCGCGCCATCCGAGTCAAATCGTCCGAAGATTGACGAAGTTCGGCAGCTAGCGAATACGATTTAAGACGTTGGTCGTTTCGGCGATCGACTTCTTTTTCAGACTGCACGTAAAATGCAAATGCGACGAAAAAAACCGCTAGCATGGCGAGAGCTAACCAGAAACTTCGTGTAAAACGGAGAAGCTGATGCGTCGAAATCATTGCAGAATTCCCGAGCCGAATGAGATTGGATTACCAAATAGGTACACTTTGTCGCAGAATGACCTGCGATATTCACCACATACCAGATTGAGCGAAAACCACAATGCTGTCCAGTCACAATCAGCGAATTACAACACTTACTCACACTAGGAGACGCTGAAGTGAGCTCGATCAAAACTCGGCACAAGAACTCCGAATGCGGGTCGCGCACTACACTAAGCAAAAAGGTGTTAGAACTGGCTGTGCAAGCATTGCTTCATTTGTAGGGTTTGTGGGACTTGTAGCATTATCAAGTTAGCCATCATTGTCATCCGATTCGTTCTTGGGATGAATACGCACTAACAAAATCCTAGGACCATTCATTTTCTTTACCACCGCATCAAACTGCGGGAAGGAAATTTTCTGCCCTTCTTCTGGTAAATCGCCAAGTGCATGCATAATCAAGCCGCCAATCGACTCGACCTCTTCACTATCGAGGTCGATACCGAGTGCAATACCAAGGGTAAATAATGGCAAGCTGCCTTTACCAATTAAGGTACCGTCATCGAGCAAGGTCCAATCATTATCATTTTGACGGAACTCATCACGAATTTGCCCCACTAAGGCGCTCAATAAATTATCCAAAGTTAAAAAACCCACTGGCTTAGCATCGCGGTATCCAACCATAGCAAAATGCGGCGCGCCTTTGCGGAAACGACGAAATAGCTCTAATGCAGGCATGTTCGGTGGCACATACTCAACATGCCGCAGATGCTTGCTTAAATCACTCAAGGACTTGCCACTTTGTTGTGCCAAAAATAGATCTTTCAGATGCAGCATGCCTAATACTGTCTCACCGTCGCTGTCTATATAGGGATATCGACTGAAACGATTACGCGCGGCCGTCGCCATATTTTCTTCAAGACTAAGATTTTTATGCATGGCCACCACCTCACTGATTGGCCGCATCAAATCGGAAATTTCGAGGTCACCAAAGTCCAACATTTGCGCCATGATGCTCCACTCGTCAGGCGTCAATTTCTTGCTGGCGTGGCTACCACGCAAAATCATTTTCAACTCTTCTGGTGAATAATGGGCATCGCTACCATGGCTGGCGTCGAGACCAAGCCAAGAGAGAATTTTATTCGCGCTATTGTTGAGCACCCAAATCGCTGGGAACATTAACCAGTAAAACAGATAGAGTGCAGGCGCTGTCCACAAAGACACGCGTTCTGGCATGCGAATCGCCATCGACTTAGGCGCCAATTCGCCCACCACGATGTGTAAAAACGAAATAACAAAGAATGCAAAGAAAAAGGAGATACCGTGCACCAGTTTCTCTGACTGCACCCCTATTCCCAGCAATAGAGGCTCCAATACGCGTGCAAAAGCGGGCTCGCCTATCCATCCAAGTCCGAGTGAGGCCAAGGTAATTCCCAGTTGGCAGGCGGATAGATACGCGTCAAGATTTTTATGCACGATTGCCAATACACGGCCACGAAGACCGCTGACTTTGGCAATACTGCGTACACGTGTTTGACGAAGTTTGACTAATCCAAATTCGGCTGCCACAAAAAAACCATTGAGCACAACCAAAACGAAGGCGCCAAAAATCAACAGTAAATTATCCAACGATACACTCACGATAAATGCACAAGCCTCTACTTTACCCTATAAATAAGACAAGCTCGTAACAAGTGTATAGCAATACCGTCGCAAATCGATAACTGCTGTTCGGCCGAGCACTGAGCGATGCTTAGGTGGCTAGCAACGATCAGCAACGGCACCGAGCTAATTCCCTAAAACCCGTATTTCATACCAACTTGACCGCATGTCATCGCAATCAGGTTGACCAACGTTAATGCAAAAGTGATACTAGCTTATCAAACCGACTACCCACCCACTTAATTGCAATAAATTAAAGATTTAGGAAAACGAATGAAAAATCAAACCAAAACTGTTGCGACACTCCTTGTAATTCTATTTAGCGCCAGCGTCAGTGCACACGAATATGAGCCCCTGCTCAAAGCGAAGAAATATGCCGAGGTAGAGAAAGCAATCGCGGCCAAACTTGCGACTGAACCCAATAATGCCGATGCGCTAGTTGCGAAAACCGATTTGATCTTGATCGAAGCGAAAGATAGTCGACTCGACGAAGCCAGTAAAATTGCTGAGCAATGCATTAATGCCAACCCTAAGAATTCAGAATGCCACGAATCATTAGGCAATGTCTTAGGCACCAAAGCGATGAAAGCAGGTGCAATGTCTGCCCTAGGCTATATCGGAAAAATCAAAGACTCGTTTAAGAAAGCGGTAGAACTTGACCCGAATAATTTCAGCGCACGCAGCTCTTTATTGCAATTTTACATACAAGCTCCCGGCTTTGTCGGTGGCAGCACATCAAAAGCAAAAGAACTGATCGTAGACACTATCAAATTAAGCCCAGCCGCTGGCGCTCTACTTCAAGCTAATTTCGATTTAGCAGATGACAATTATCAACGTGCGATGACGGCAGCACTCGCCGTCAACACTAATGGCAATGAAGAATTGGCAAAAATTCAACGCAATGTACTCTCCAACATAGGCCATGTGCTGATCAATGAGAAAAAATACGCCGACGCAGAAAAAGTATTCACAGAAACTGCACAACGTTTCCCCGATTCAGCAATTGGCAGCTTTGGTCTAGGCAAAAATCTGCAGGAACAAGGCAAACAGAA
>CALKVB010000209.1 GCA_937996605.1 uncultured Oxalobacteraceae bacterium
ACTGAACACATGCATCACGAAGTATTCGCACCTATCATGTACATCGTTCGTTACACGGATTTACAACAAGCGATCGCGATGAACAATGAAGTGCCACAAGGTTTGTCTTCCAGTATCTTCACAACCGATATGCGTGAAGCAGAATTGTTTATGTCTGATGTCGGTAGTGACTGCGGTATCGCCAACGTCAACATCGGCCCATCCGGTGCTGAAATCGGTGGTGCTTTCGGTGGCGAAAAAGACACAGGCGGCGGTCGTGAATCTGGTTCAGATTCTTGGAAAGCATACATGCGTCGTTCCACAAATACCGTGAACTACAGCCATTCTTTACCATTGGCGCAAGGTATTAGTTTCGACATCTAAAACATATCGAGAAAGACGATAGCCTTATCGGCGAAAATAAGATCTAAAAAGTAATTTTCTCAAGAGCGTCATCTTCAAAGGATGGACGCTCTTTTTTTATTTTGAGCTATACTGATTCAAAATCAAGGTGCAAGGTAACCACACCTGCACGAATAATGGAGACTTTGGCAATGTGGGAGACTAAGCGATACATGCATCGAAATACGGTGCTTGGCATCATTCTTTTCGCTGTCCTTGCGCTTGTTTCACCATTTCTTTCCGCCCAAGAGAAGTCACTGATTCGTTTCCCCCGCCTAGATATTAAAGCTGATCCAAACGAAGCTTACGTACTCGATTTGCTACAACTGATCTTACAAAACACCCCGAGACCTTACGAATATAGCCCAACAAAAACGCGTATGCTACAGGGCCGTGCGATTTACGAAATGACGCGTGAACATGGTGAAGTCGATATGATTTTAACCATGACCACAGATGAGCGAGAGAAAAAATTAATACCCATTCGCATTCCCGTCGACAAAGGCTTGATTGGCTGGCGTGTCGCCCTGATTTCACCCAAAAATAAAGCCGATTTCACGACGATACGTTCGATTGAGGACTTACGTAAATTCACTGCAGGGCAAGAACAAGATTGGCCGGATGTCGCCATCTTGAAAGCAAATAAATTACCTGTAATGACTTCGTCAAGCTTCGAACCTTTGTTTGGAATGTTGCAAGCAGGTCGTTTCGATTACTTTCCACGTTCCATTTTCGAAGTCTATGGGGAAATGTCTAGCCATCAAGAATATGCCCTTCACCTAGATCAAAATATCATCTTGCATTATCCCGCAGCAGTGTATTTTTTTGTCACGCCAAGACGCCCGCAGTTAGCAGAAGATTTTCGTATTGGTTTCGAGAAAATCGTCGCCAGTGGAAGTTTTGAAAAATTATTTATGAAATACAATCAAATTTCGATCGATAAAACAAAAATAAAACAAAGAACGATTATTCAATTAAACAACCCGCATCTCAATGTAAAGTCTCTGCCCTTGCAAAGAAATGAACTGTGGTTTCAACCCTGAATCAGCAATAACGTGGAACTCAATCCACCTCGATCATTCTTGTGCATCTCGATCCAATTGGCGTAGGTAGGCGAGCTTTTCAGCGATTTTAATTTCTAAGCCACGAGGCACTGGCTGATACCAACTTTGCCCTTCCAAACCATCAGGCAAATAAGTTTCTCCCGCCGCATAAGCGTTAGCTTCATCATGCGCATAACGATACAATTTGCCGTAACCTAATTCTTTCATTAGTTTGGTTGGCGCATTACGTAAGTGCTCGGGCACTACACGGGATTTATCTTTGGCGACAAAGGCCCTAGCCTCTTTGTAAGCCATATAGACCGCATTCGATTTCGCTGCGCAGGCCAAATATACGACTGCTTCAGCCAATGCCAACTCCCCTTCAGGTGAACCAAGACGTTCATAAGTTTCAGCAGCATCTAAACTAATACGCAAAGCCCGCGGGTCGGCCAAACCAATATCTTCGCTCGCCATGCGGATAATACGGCGTGCCAAGTAACGAGGATCAGTGCCGCCATCCAACATGCGTACTAACCAATATAAGGCGGCATCAGGGTTGGACCCACGTACCGATTTATGCATCGCGGAAATCTGATCGTAGAATGCATCGCCACCTTTATCAAAGCGACGCAAAGCATCACCAAGACATTCTGCTAATAACGCAGGATCAACTTCACGCGTTTTTTTCACGCCTGCAGCACGCGCAGCGATGTCTAGATTATTTAAGAGCTTGCGTCCATCACCATCAGCACTGGCGATCAAACTCCCTTTCGCTTCTATGGTAAACTGCAGGCCGTCGAGTTCTCTGCTACATGCTCGATCAACCATTTGTTCAAGGTCAGTGTCAGTTAAAGATTTCAACACATACACAGCAGAACGCGATAGCAAAGCACTATTCACTTCAAACGAAGGGTTCTCGGTCGTCGCACCAATAAAAGTAAACAAGCCGCTCTCGACATGCGGCAAGAACGCATCTTGTTGACTCTTATTGAAACGATGAACTTCATCGACGAACAAGATGGTTCTGCGTTGTGAACTGGCGCGAATTAACTCCGCCTTTTCCACCGCATCACGAATATCTTTGACGCCTGACAATACTGCAGATAAAGCGATAAATTCGGCTTGAAATGCCTGAGCCATTAAGCGAGCAAGCGTGGTCTTCCCAACACCAGGCGGCCCCCATAACAACATAGAATGAGGTTCACCCGATTCGAAAGCTACCCGCAAGGGTTTGCCTGGCCCTAGCAAATGCTGCTGACCAATGACATCATCGATACTCGCTGGGCGCATACGCTCAGCCAAAGGCTGATGCGCGTTGAGATTCAAACCGAACATTATGGACGCAATACCTCAGCGCCTTGCGGCATGACAAACTTAAACTGATCTGCAGAAAAATTAGGGTTGCGTTCAAAATTTTTCAAATTCACCAAAGAAATTTGACCGAAAGTGTCGCGCAATTCCATCCCCACTGGAAGGCCATCTTTCATACCGATACTAATCGATTCGAACTGTGTATCTTTGGCTTTAGGAATGGCTTCTAACCACTCAATGCCTTGCTTCAAACCAGCGTCTTTCAAGACAAAGTTTTTTTCCAGATCGACACTGCCAAACAAGATCGCTGCTGGGCTTGAACCAATCGCATTCCCCAGGGCTTTGATCGTGACTTGATTTAAATCTTTATCGTACATATACAGCTTGTCACCGTCAGCCTGCAGCACTTGCTCATACGGTTTTTCATAGGTCCAAATAAAACGACCCGGGCGAGAAAACTTGAATGAACCAGCTGAAGTTTTACCTAATTTCGCCGCACCGTTGACCATTTTGACTTGTTGCTGCGAAAACTCACCTTTTGCCGTTTTTGTGTTCACGACAAAAGACTTAAATTGTTCAATCGCTGAGGCATTAGCCAAACTAGCTGTGAGAAGAATGGCGGAAGCAAGAAGAGTTTTCACAGAAAGTGCTTTGGCAGACCATAATGGAAGAAATTTATTCATTTGAGCATTCAATTAAGTTCAAGTTTGAAGGTATCGAGAGTTACGCGCCACTATTTCTAGTAACGCGGCAAACGAGATTACGTCTACTCCGAGTTACCTGCAGGGACTAAGATTTCGCGATTACCGTTTGACTGCATGGTAGATACGACACCACTGGCTTCCATCTGTTCCAGCAAACGCGCGGCACGGTTGTAACCAATGCGTAGATGTCTTTGCACCAAGGAAATCGAAGCACGACGATTTTTTAATACGATGGCAACAGCTTGATCATATAAAGCGTCTGCCTCGCCACCTCCCTCGGAAGCTGGCACACCATCAGCACCTTCTTCCAAAACACCGCCCTCAAGAATACCTTCGATGTAGTTAGGTTCACCTTGCTCTTTCAAATGTTTGACCACACGATGTACTTCATCGTCTGAAACAAAGGCACCGTGTACACGCACGGGCAAACCTGTTCCTGGCGGCATGTATAACATATCACCCATCCCCAGTAAGGACTCTGCCCCCATCTGGTCGAGAATAGTACGAGAATCGATTTTACTACTCACTTGGAAGGCGATACGCGTTGGAATATTTGCTTTAATCAAACCGGTAATCACATCAACCGATGGACGCTGTGTCGCTAAGATTAAGTGCAGACCGGCAGCGCGCGCTTTTTGTGCAATACGAGCAATGAGCTCTTCCACTTTCTTACCAACGACCATCATCAAGTCTGCCAATTCATCGATGATAATCACGATGGTCGGCAATTTTTCTAATGGCTCAGGCGCATCTGGGGTTAAGCTAAATGGGTTGGGAATATGTTCCTCGCGTTTCGCTGCTTCGGCAATTTTAGCGTTATAACCCGCCAAATTTCGGACGCCGAGTTTTGACATCAATTTGTAACGGCGTTCCATTTCATTGACCGCCCAATTGAGAGCATGACCCGCTTGACGCATGTCAGTCACCACAGGTGCCAACAAATGTGGGATGCCTTCGTACACCGACATTTCCAACATTTTCGGGTCGATCAAAATCATGCGCACGTCATTGGGATCTGATTTATACAACAGCGATAAAATCGTCGCATTGATGCCCACCGACTTACCAGAACCGGTGGTACCCGCCACCAAAAGGTGAGGCATCTTGGCCAAATCAGCAACCACCGCATGACCTGCGATATCTTTACCCAAAGCCACCGTTAAATTGGAATGGCTATCGTTATAAACTTTGGAGCTCAAAATTTCTGTCAAACGTACTATCTGACGTTTGGGGTTGGGCAATTCCAAGCCCATATAATTTTTACCAGGAATTGTTTCCACCACACGGATCGAGGTCAAGGCAAATGAACGCGCTAAGTCACGCGCAAGACCAACGATTTGACTACCCTTAACACCGGTCGCAGGCTCAATCTCGTAACGTGTGATGACTGGCCCTGGATAAGCGGCAATCACCTTCACTTCAACACCGAAGTCCGACAGTTTTTTCTCGATCAAACGACTGGTAAATTCTAAGGTTTCTATGCTGACCGTTTCTTGACTGACCGGCGCATCGTCGAGCAATGATAAGGGTGGCAGATTCGTTTCTGGAATATCGTCAAACAAGGAAGTTTGACGCTCTTTCTCAATACGTTCAGATTTTTGTACCGCGACCACTTGCGGTTCAATCCGAATTGGCGGTGCTTCAACAATTTTGGCACGCTCCTGCACCACGTTAGTTTCCCGCTTCACTGCTGCAGTCTCACCCACGCGTCGATCTTCACGATCGGTATATTTTTTACGAATAAATTCAAAACCTGTCTCGAGTGCGGTACCTGTATTTTCGGCGATCTGCCACCAAGAAAGATGAAAATACAAACTGATACCCACAGCGACTAATAGCAACAAAAGAAGTGTTGCCCCAGTAAATCCAAAAGCGGAGAAACTGAGATTACCGATTAATTCGCCGAGCACACCACCATGCGCGCCAGGCAAAGCCACATTCATCTTATATAAACGTAGCGACTCTAAACCCATAAAACCAAATAAGATCAAACCGAAGCCAGTCAATTTAATGATCTTTTCCAAATGGTGCACAGGTTCATCATCGGCTTGCCCCAATTTACTCTTGGCCACACGACGATAATCATTCCAGACAAATCGGATCAAGGCGACGCAGAACCACCAAGCCGAGAAACCAAAAATAAAGAAGGCAAGATCAGCGACATAAGCACCAAAACGACCACCAATATTGTGGAATTTTGCGACTTCAATTGCACGCGACCAACCGGGATCTAATTTCGAGAAACTGGCAAAAATCAGAATCAGGTATAGGCAACACACCGCAAAGAATAGCCAACGAGCTTCGCTCAATAGCAATACTAGTCTGTTTGGCAATTGCACAGCAGGCGTGGCAGCACGACTGCGCTTATAAACTTCATTGGAATTTGTCATAGTCTTCAAGCATTACAGTTACCGTGATTGTAGGGCAAAAGCCCCTTTCAGCGCTATGAAATCAGGCGTTTAGTCGAATTAGATTTGGCGTAGAAGGCAAGCAAACTAAAAATAGCTAGGAAACGAGTTTGTTTCGACAAAATTGAATGCCACATGTTTTCTGCCTATTCATGAACATTTCCGCAACACAGCATAAAAAAACTTTGTATTTCCGCGCGGGTAGATTTATATTGCATGTAAATCGGTTTACATTAAAATTAAAAATGTAAATATTTGAACATAAGCAATATTCCTTTTACCTATGTTCAATCAATACACAAACAATTACCGATCTAGCTAACGCAAGCGCAACCTACAACTGTCAAGAAAACTCTAAGTGAGATCAGTCTAGGAAGAATGCTTGCGCCACTAATTACTTGGAGGTTTGTCAATTGAATACTCGTACTCTCATCAAGAGTGTCATCACTCTTTTCGCATCGCTTTGCTTGCAACAAGGTTTTGCCGCGTGCCTAACGAACGAAAGCGAATCGAATAATACCGATACCACTGCCAACACAGGACTTTGTTCTGGCACCGCGGTCACAGGCACCATCAGCTCTAGCAGCGACTACGATTGGTTCCGCATTGATGTCGCTGCTGCTGGCACTATTAACATTAATCTAGCCCATGCAAGCGGCATTGATCTTGACTGGTACCTTTATCCCGCCACCGGCAGCTATGTCACATACAAATCAACCAGCAACAATCCAGAAACTGGTAGCTACAATGCACCCGCAGCAGGAACTTACTATATCCGTATCAAGAGCTATTCAGGCTCCGGCGCTTACACTTTGACAGTGAGTTATCCTGATGGCGGAAACAGTGGCGGTGGTGGTCCCGTGACGCCACCCGTGACATCAGCAGTCACCGGAAAAGTTTGGTTAAATGGCGGCGCCATTGCACAAACTAATACTGCGATCTTCGTCAATGGCTTGCGCCAAGCAACCGGCAAAAATACGAACACACCCAATATCAATAGCACTACTAACTGCAGCACCGATTGGAACAGCACTCCATGTCCGCGTGTTGCCATCATCACAGCAGCGGCGGTCAATCAAGCTGATGGCGTTGATAAGTTCACCAATGATACCGCCACCGGTACATGGTCCTACTACAACCTATTCCAACGCCATGGATTTTCTCCAAAACATATTCTCAGTCATCACGATACCTATGCAACCAATTCGGGCAATACCAGCACCCAAGGGCAAGCCAACATCGCCATCATTAATCAAGCTGATTTGGTTTATGTGATTGGCGGCGACCAATCTCGTCTCGCACGAACATTCTTGAAAGATGACGGGAGCGATTCCCCCTTAATGGCAGCGATTCGCAGTCGTTACAACGCGGGCTCTTTAATCTACGCAGGTGATTCGGCAGGTACTGCGATTGCACCAAGTACTTCCTATGGAGAAGGTATCAGCATTGGTTACTTGAATCAAAATACTTTACGCTCAATCACGCCAGCCAATTGCCCTTATGTCGCGCCTGCATCGGATGGCACACCAGCGCCGAGCTGCCTAACCCACACTAGCAATGTTGATTACGGCACCAAAATCAAAGGTTTTGGGTTCATTCCTAACGCCAACGTTGACACCCATTTTGATAATCGCGCCAGCCGCTCTGGGCGTATCGGTCGGATGATCGCGGCCTTGAAAAACATCGGCCCAACAGTGAGCTATGGTATTGATCAAAACACAGCACTGTATGTGAACGGTGATGTCGCGACGGTCTATGGCACCGGTGGAGTTTTCGTTGCCGAGGCGACTAGCAGCAATTTTGGTACTGGATCAAAATTCAGTGCAACGGCAGTTCGATTGTCTTATCTGACTGCTGGAGACAGCTTCAAATTTAGCGATCGCACTATTACAAGTAACAAAACTTACTTGATTGGATCTGCGAGCGCCCCCTATCAATTTGCTACTGCCGCGAATTCTAGCGACATCTTTGCCGTCGATGCCAATGGCTTAGGAAGTACAACTGCTACATTCAGACATATGGCAGATCAAACTTCCAGTTCTAGCACAGGAAGCGCGCCCTCCGACAGCTATAACCCAAGTTCATTCACACTCGTATTTAAGCGTGATGGACAAACACAAGCTTACAAAAGTGCAAGTGGGACCTATAGCGGCCCTTACACCATCAAGAAAGCACTGCTCGATATCTATTGAGACAAACTTTCGGCTGCACTCAGCGATCCATTGCCAGCTGAGTAGTGGTGAAATCCATTGACAAAAAAGCGACCTCTCGGTCGCTTTTTTACTAACCAAAATGTAGTTTTATTACATCAAAGCG
>CALKVB010000210.1 GCA_937996605.1 uncultured Oxalobacteraceae bacterium
ATTTGAAGCCTAGTCTGACACCAATCGCCTCTGCAGTGACGGTGTTGATCATGACCGCAGCGATGTCTGCACAGGCGCAAGAAGCTGACACGAAAAAAGGTCTGAAGGAAGAGCCTCAGCAGATTATCGTGACAGGTGTTCGCGCAGCGATGCAACAATCTTTGAATCAAAAGCGCAATGCGGAATCGCATGTTGAAGTGATTACTGCGGAAGATATCGGCAAGATGCCAGACAAAAATGTTGCTGACTCTTTGCAACGTGTCTCTGGTGTGACCACAAGTTCTGCTTCTGGTAATGAAGGTGGTTTCGATGAAAATGATCGCGTGAGTATGCGCGGTACGAATCCAAGTTTGACGCAAACTTTGATTAACGGCCATAACATGGCGGCAGGTGATTGGTTCGTATTGAATCAATCTGGTGCAGGTGTTGGTCGTTCCATTAGCTACACATTGTTGCCATCAGAGTTGGTGGGGCGCATCGAAGTCAACAAAACTTCACAAGCAAGCTTGGTTGAAGGTGGTGTGGCGGGCTCGATCAACGTGATCACACGTAAGCCTTTAGAATTCAAAAAACAAGTAACTGCAGAGGCATCACTCGGCGTGGTATATGCTGATTTACCAGGTAAATCAGATCCGCAGTTATCTGGTTTGGTGAACTGGAAGAATGACGACAATACTTTTGGTTTGATGGTGCAAGCATTCTCTGAAAAACGTAGTTTGCGTCGTGATGGTCAAGAAATTTTGGGATGGTCTCAAATTTCCGCTACGAGCCCAATGGCAAAAACCAATCCAGATTTGGCGGGTGCTTACTATCCAAGTTTGATGGGTGCAGCCTTGTTTGAGCAAACGCGTAAGCGTACAGGTGGTTTGATTAGTGCTGAGTTCAAGCCAAATAAAGATTTTGATTTGGTGGTGAGTGGCTTTAGCTCTACTTTAGATGCTGCTAACTACAACCGTAACTATATGTTGTGGGGTTCTCACTTCATTGATGGCGGTAATGGTCAAGCCCCTGAAGCTGGCTATCGCGTTTCGAACATCAATGGCGTCAAGACTTTGACGAATGCGACTTTCAAACCAGTTGCTGGGACAACTTATGGTGTTTATGATCAAATCTCTCGTCCAGATGCAGGTTCTGAAGTTAACTTCTTCAGCACAGAAGCGACATGGAAAGTGAGCCCAGATTTTAAATTGAGCGGTCAATTGGGTACGTCCAAAGCGAAAGGCAAAACGCCTACGCAAGACGTGGCTGAATGGAATGTGGGTGTAGGTTCTGGTGCAAGCTATAACATCAATGGCGTTGATAAAGCTGCAGATTGGAAATTGGGTAACACAAACTACTCAAGTGCTACTCCACAGTCTTTAGGTTGGGTATTCGGTTACCAAAACACTTTAGTCAATGATTCTGAATCTTGGGCTAAATTGGATGGCGAATATCAACTCAATGAAGGCGTGTTCACTTCTTTGAAATTTGGTGTTCGTGGTACTGAGCATAAACGTGATAGTGGCGCTGCTTTAGGTCAAGGTCCTGGCTGTAAGAAGGCAAATGGTTTGCAAGCAGCGTGGGATTGGTCTCAAGCATCTTGGTGCCCAGTTGGTACTGTGGCACAAAATGATCCAGCAAAATTTCCAAGTACTGTAAGCTTGTATCCATCTAATTATGGTTCTGGTTTGGGTGGTAATTTCCCAACCGGCATTTGGTATTACACACCTGCTCAACTGGCAGCTTTCAATCAATACTCTAACCGTGACAATGATGGCTCGCGTTTGGATTATTCCACACAGTTTGCGTTGAAAGAAAACGTCAATGCCTTCTATGTTCAAGGCAATATGGAAGGTCAGGGCTGGAGTGGTAACATCGGTTTGCGTGTAGTACAAACTAAAGAGCAAGTGACTTCCGCATTGACAGGTCCAGGTGCGCGCCAAGCTGAATCTGCGTTCGGTACTTTCCACTTCGAAACAACGGAAAATACCTACAACGACGTTTTGCCAAGTTTGAACTTGCGTTACGACTTGCAAAAAGATTTGGTAGCTCGTTTCGCTGCTTCTAAAACAATGACGCGTCCTGACTTCGGTGCGTTGGCAAGTGCAATTAGCTTGAGCCCTCCATCAACAGCGACAGGCACAGGTAGTGGTAGTGGTGCGAATCCAAACTTGAAGCCAATTCGCTCCAATAACCTCGACTTCTCATTGGAATACTACTATGCACCACGCGCTCTGTTGTCTGGTAGCGTGTACTACATGGACTTGACAAGCTATGTTGGTATTGGCCAAGTGACACGTAGTTACTTGACTTCCAGCTCTGCAATTCCACAAGGTGCAATGGTTCCTTACGTATTGAGCGTACCAGTGAACTCCAGTGCGAAAGTAAAAGGTTTTGAGTTGGCATGGGAACAGCCAATCTTGAATAACTTTGGTGTAGCAGCAAACTACACTTATGCAGATGCGAAAGATGCGAAGGATCAAGAAGTTGTTGGCGCATCTAAAAATACGTATAACTTGAGTGGTTACTATGAAGACGACACGTTCAATGCTCGTTTGTCTTATAGCTACCGTTCAGCGTTCTACAGTGGCTTAGATCGTGAAACAGCGTTCTCTCAAGCGGCGACCGGTTCATTGTCTGCATCATTCGGTTACAGAATCAATGAAAACTTCGCGTTGTCATTGGATGCCCATAACCTCAACAATCCTAAGTTGAAATACTTTGCTCTGAACAATGACCAACCACGTTCCATCTATCAAAGTGGTCGTCAGTACTACCTGACTCTGCGCGTGAAAATGTAATTGTGGAATCTAGTGAGTGAAATCTTTCGCTCACTGGGTTTGTTATAAGCGTAGAAGGAGTGACGGGGCAGGGTTTGCTTCGTCACTTTTTTTTCGACGAAATGAAGAGCTTCCCTATGTTGAGTTGAATCCTTGGTAACGCTAGGATTGTCAAAATAAGGAAACTTTCGGCTGTTAGGATGCCCATATATAGCGCATCAAGACAACAAAGTTTAAAATAAATTTAAATACCACTTAAATACCTATTGACAGCCACTTTAGAAGCACATAAAGTGTTTCTATCGTAGAAAACAGGGCTAAAAGAGATTAACTGGTCTCTTGATTGGCATTATTTAGGTTGCATCGTGAAAGAATCTATACCAGTGTACTACCAATATTTTATCGGCGTGGATGGTGGTGGAACCGGGACACGAGTTATGGTGGTCGGGTCTGACGGTCAGGAAATATCTCGTGGTAGTGCCGGGCCCTCTGGTTTGATGCATGGGGCAGAGGCTGCGTGGAAGGCAATTTTGAGTGCAATCACCCAAGCTTTTGAGCGCGTGAATTTACCCTTGCCAACGTTGTCTGAAATTGCGATTGGATGTGGTTTGGCGGGTGTTAATAATCGTCAATGGGCGAGCGAGTTTATTGCAGCTAATCCAGGTTTTGGTGGCCTCGCGGTCGAGACTGATGCAGGTACCACATTATTAGGTGCACATCAAGGACAACCTGGTGCCATTATCGCTCTCGGTACGGGCAGTGTAGGTGAGGTAATGCATGCAGATGGTAGTCGTCACGAAGTTGGTGGATGGGGCTTCCCGTCTAGCGATGAGGCAAGTGGTGCTTGGATGGGTTTGCGTGCGATTAATCATTTGCAGCATGCGTTAGATGGGCGCACTGCGATGGACGATTTCGCACAGGCTTTATTGAAATTTTGTGGCGGTACGCGCGATTCAGTTTTTGTCTGGCTAGCACAAGCGAATCAAACAAAGTTCGCACAATTGGCACCTGTTGTGCTGGAATTTGCTGAAAAAAGTAGCAGGGCAAAAAATATTTTATTAGAAGCTGGTATTGAAGTAGAAAAAATGGCGAATGCCCTCGATCCCTCTGGTACGATACCAGTTGCATTATGCGGTGGTCTTGCTGAAGCAATCTGGTCTTATCTGCCTGCGCGTTTGTTGCAACGTGTGACGAGACCAAAAGGTGACTCCGCCCTTGGTGCCCTCATTTTGGCCAAAAGCCAATTGTTGAAATCGTAGTTCAACGCACTAGATTGAAGGAAATAGAGATATGTTGGCTCAGCTACTTGATTTTAAGCCCGATGGAGATAGTTCAACGCCCTTGTACTTACAACTGGCGAACAAGCTGGCAAATGGTATTCACAATGGCTATTGGCAGCCAGATGAAGCCCTGCCTTCTGAACGGATGTTGGCGGAAACTTTGGATATTTCCCGAGTGACTGCGCGTAAAGCGATTGAGATGCTATGTGAGCGCGGTTTGCTGACACGTAAACATGGTTCTGGTACTTACATCACCCCCAAGTTGGAGCAGCCTTTATCTCGCTTAACCAACTTTAGTGAAGAGTTGCGTCAACGTGGCTTTATGCCTGGTTCTCAATGGCTGTCACGAGATACTGGTGTGGCTTCTCCAGAAGAAATTTTGTCACTGGAGATCGGAAGAGCG
>CALKVB010000211.1 GCA_937996605.1 uncultured Oxalobacteraceae bacterium
CGGCCAAAGAGATTAACTCGGCACTGCGCACGTATTTGAACGAAAACCAGATCTATCGTATTGATCACTACCTTGGTAAAGAGATGGTGCAAAACTTATTTGCCTTACGCTTTGCCAACTCTTTCTTGGAACCATTATGGAATCGTAAATGGATACAAGACGTACAGATTTCCATTTCAGAACAGGTCGGCGTCGAAACACGTGGCGACTTCTATGACAAAACCGGTGCTTTGCGCGACATGGTACAAAACCACCTTCTGCAATTGGTCTCTATCGTCGCGATGGAGCCTCCTGTCAATGCCAACCCCGATGCGATTCGTGACGAGAAAGTCAAAGTACTGCGCGCTTTACGTAAATTTACAGCTGATGACGTCAGCAAGAAAACTGTACGCGGTCAATATCGCGCAGGTGCTGTCGATGGCAAACCGGTTATTGGTTACCAAAATGAGCCTGGTGTTCCAGCCTCAAGTCGTGCTGAAACTTTTGTCGCGATTCGCGCTGAGATCGACAACTGGCGTTGGGCCGGCGTGCCTTTCTACCTGCGTACAGGTAAGCGTATGGCCAGTCGTTGTGCTGAAATTACGATTAATTTCAAACCAATTCCGTATTCCATCTTCGGCAAAGGCCAAGGTCCACTGCGCTCAAATCGCTTGGTCATTACCTTGCAGCCAGAAGAAAGCGTGCAATTGTTTATGAAGGCCAAAGAGCCTGGCGAAGGGATTCGTTTATCTGATGTGGCTTTGAACTTGGATTTTGCCGAAGCATCTAACTTACGTCGCGTTGAATCTTACGAGCGCCTCTTACTCGATGCCTTGCATGGTGACCTGACGCTCTTCGTCCGTGACGATGAGTTGGGCGCAGCATGGGAGTGGATCGATCCGATTATGCATGCATGGGAAAACGATGCCGAAGGATTGAAATCCTATATCGCCGGTAGCTGGGGCCCAGCTGCGGCAAGTTATTTACTCGCTCAGCATGGCGCTGCTTGGGGCGAAGAGTATGTGGAAGGCTAAAGCCTCACAATTTGGCGCGAAACATAGCAAACGATAAAGCGAGAAAGTAAAAATGGAAGCTCAGTTGCAATCCTCAGTTCAGTTCAATAGCTTTGCCAACTTCAACGAACTGAGTAAATCTCTGGTCAATGAATGGGTAGGCATTATCGATGATGCGGCCAAATCAGATCGACCAGCCGCGTTTGCTCTGGCGGGAGGCACCACTCCTGCCCCCGTGTATCGTGAATTAGACCAAGCGCTGGCAAATCGCAACCCATCTGACGTGCGCCTAGCGGCCACTGATGAGCGCTGGGTGCAGGATAGCGATCCGCAAAGTAATGAAGGATTGTTTAAACAATGTCTGCCGCTGTCCTATCGTAAGAATTGGAACTTGGTGTCATTGAAGAATGCAGCAAGCACGCCTGAGGTCGCCATCGAGGCCATCAATGAACGATTGAACCAGCAACTGCCTCAACGCTTTAGTGCGGTGCTGTTGGGCATGGGAGCTGATGGACATATTGCTTCTCTGTTTCCTGGCGCTCCGGTTCAAGCTGACGATTTGAATTGCTTAGCAGCTGTGCATCCTCAAACCCATCAAATACGTATTTCATTGTCCTTGCCACGACTGTTGGAAACAGAGAAGATCTGGTTGGTCATCACGGGCAATGAAAAACGTCAAGTGTTGGAAAACGCGCTCACAACGAGTTTGCCAATTACCAATCTTTTAAAGCAAGCTAAGTGTAAAATCGAGGTTTTTTGGTGTCCTTAATTCAAACCAAAAGCCAATCCAAGAATGGCTGCGATCGAGTTAGCACGAAATTGAAAACTCTTTTCACTACCCACTCATAAGGTGGCAGTGAATATCTAGCAAAGTAAGACATTTATCCACGCAGAAAGTACTTCACATGGTCAACGTTCTTTCCAAAAAAAATAATTCGACCAACAATCCACCTGAAAAAGGATTGCTGGCGCGCATACGCGTCGCTAGCACTGCGCTTAGCCGTGCTGAACGTCAGGTGGCCGAATTTCTGCTGCAAAAGCCGCACGATGCACTCGAAATGTCGATTCGTGTCTTGGCTCAAGTGTGTAATGTGTCTGAACCAACGGTTGCGCGTTTTGCGCAATCATTAGGCTTTGATGGTTTCAAGTCGTTTAAGCTGGCGTTTGCTAAAAGTTTAGCGACTGGCATTCCCTATCTTCATCTCGACGTCAATCAAGCTGATCACGTCAAAGATGTATTGCCGAAGGTGTTTGATCGCACTATCGCTGCCTTGATGGAGGCACGCAATACAGCCAATAGCGCCAACTTTGAAGCTGCCGTCAATTTGCTGGCTCGCGCTCGTCGTATTGAGTGTTATGGCCTCGGCTATTCCGGTGCGCTAGCGATTGACGCCCAACTTAAATTTTTTCGTTTCGGCATCCCCACTACCGTGTTTTGCGATGCCCACCTCCAAGCGCAGTCAGCAAGCTTGCTCAATAGCGATTGCTTAGTCGTGGCATTTTCTCGCACAGGCCGCACCCGCGACTTGATACGCAGCGTGCAGCTTGCTAAAGATACGGGTGCAAAAGTATTGGTATTGTGCGCGAGTGGTGGCCCGTTGGCAGAACTTGCCGACGTCCATATCAGCGTCGACGTCGAAGAAGATCCTGACATCTATACGCCAATGACTTCTCGTTTAGCTCACTTGACTTACATCGATGCTCTCGCCGTAGCGGTAACCTTATTGCGGGGCCCAGCAGCGATTGATATGTTAGAACGTGCTAAAGCCAGCATCTCTGAAAAACGTCTTGTCTCAAGGCCAGACGAGGCTTGATTTGTTTCAAGCTCATGTAGTTTTTCGCGCCTCTCCGAAATACTCAATTCATAATCTCACGTTGATTACAACAATACTCGATCGATTATTGAAAAAACATGCCCTAAAACACAATTTTCTGGCAATCTATTCCATATCACATCTTTGAATTTGTGATCACACACAAAGCACGTGGAACTCAGCTTCAGGAAATAGTCTATGGCGCATCTCAGTCTGGAAGAAGTTACCGAGAATCTCAAAGATCTACCGACGCTACCAGCGATCGTGATGGAGATTCTGAACACCCTCGATAACGAAGATATTGATACCGCAGAATTAGCCCATAAAGTGACGCAAGACCTAGCCTTAACGGCCAAAACCCTGCGCTACGCCAATTCCCCATTTTATTCGACACTGATCAAAGTCACGACCATACAACAAGCCATTTCCTTGATGGGTTTTGATACGGTAAGACAGCTGGTATTATCGGCAGCTCTCTCTGGCTGCTTCCCCGAGAACAATTGCAAAGGCTTTGATCACAAAGCCTTTTGGCGTCACTCAAATGCCGTGGCATTTACTTCAAAACTGATTGCCAGACGTATGAATTTCAATGAGGATGTTGCGTTCACCGCAGGCTTACTGCACGACATCGGCCTGTTAGCCTTGGTTAGTCTCTACCCAAGACAATTCGAAGAAGTCCTGAGCTACCGCAAAGAGCATTTAGCGACGCAATATGAAGCCGAAAAGAAAATACTTGGGGTTGACCATGCGAGTGTCGGCGAGGCTTTGGCTGAAGAATGGCATTTTTCTGATGTCATGCGACACACCATCGCCGCACATCATCAACCTGACCAACCAGGGCGAGGCTTTTTACCTTCAATCGTGCATATCGCTGACGGTATTGCACACATGTTAAGTGCCAATGCTAGCGACGGCTCTCAAACAATTTCAGTTAATGTGGTTTCTTGGGACAGTCTCAAGTTAGATCAAGCCTCGCTCGACACCTTACTCGAAGAAGCAAGAATACGATTCAGAAAACTCGATCAGGTTGATCTCTAACGGAAATAAATTCGAATCAGTTCGAATTTATTCACAACATACAAAAAGATTTAATCTACTTACGCTGATCTTGCAACAGTAAATCTGTAACCATCACGTCTTGCACTTTATCGGTCTTAAATTCTAAGTTAAATCGCCGTTTTAGTTCAGCCTGAATTTCATTAAACCCATCTTTAGAACGCAAGCTATCGACATCCATCGTCGCGATCTCTTTTTTGAATAGGTCATTCATTGCACGCTCGTGCTCTTTCAACCAATCTTCATCACCTTGATTGACTTGCACAGTGACCGCCATACGCGCGACCACCCCTTGATCATTGACTATGGTTTGTTTAAGTTCAACGTAGGTCAGGTTGGCTTCATTTCGCCCAGAAAATCGATTTTGATAAATCACAAACGCTGCGATACAAAACACCACCAAAACAAAGCCAGCTACATAAGTCGTGAATCTATCTTCACCACTACTCGATTTAAGAAAGCCCGATTTTGGGGGCGATTTTTTTGACCCGCCATTTAACATGTGATATCTCCGCCAGCGTAAGCAAAACCATACATTTTGCTTTCACTCCTATTTTTTTATTTGTATATGTTCCGAATCAAACTGTTGGGGGTTCTTCCCAGTGAAACCTGAATAAAAAGCGCGAATTTCCACCATGTCTTGTTCGATATTCCCACTAGGATAGAACATTTTCCCTACCCCACCAATTTTTTCCTTGAAATCAACGTAGCCTAAACCCAACGGAACACCCGCACCATGCGCAATGTAATAAAAACCGGTCTTCCAACGAGTTACCTTGCCGCGAGTTCCCTCGGGCGGAACAATCACTAATAATTTTTCGCTGCGGTTAAACGCATCGATGGTTCCTTGTACCAAATTACCCGCTTGCGAACGGTCAACGGGGATACCACCAAGCCATCGCATGATGATGCCCAGCACAGGAGGAAATAGAGAATTTTTACCCATCCAATAGACATCAATTCTGAGTACAAAACAAATCATCAAAGCAATGGGAAAATCCCAATTACTAGTGTGTGGCGCACCAATCAACACACATTTTGCCGGCACTTGAGCGCTACGATCAACCCGCCATCCACACAAACGCAAAATAACAATCGATATCCAACGCACTAAGGTACTGATAATCGGGGTTTTGAAAATGGTGAAATGCATATGCTCAGTCTTTTTATGATTATGCTTCGCTGACGTTGGACAACGAAGTGTCTCCTACTTTACAGGCGCGGCTCAATTTCACGCACTTATTTTTGATTTAGCCATGCGATCAGTTGATCCCATTGCGCCAAATCTTTTTCTACTTTAGAAGGTGCCACATCCCACAGAGTTGCGCCATGCGCGGCGAGTTGAATATAGTTCTGCGTATCGCGTAAATAACCCAAAACAGGCAAACCAAGCTGACCTACATAGTGAGCTAATTGATCCGCCGCTTTGGTTCGCGCATTAACGCGCATTCCGAGCACGCCAACGGTAGATTTCGTTTCACGTGCAGACAAGGTTTTAAGGAAATCTTCTGTCGCCAAG
>CALKVB010000212.1 GCA_937996605.1 uncultured Oxalobacteraceae bacterium
ATGATTTTAACCAATCGCGTACTCACAACAGCCCAGAGCTTTCTTCCAATGGCACTTGATATTTCGATTAACGCGAAGTTAAACGACATTCGATCAACATTGTCGCTATTTACATCAACAAACGATCGATAGATTAGAAAATATTTTTATGATCGATGTAATCACAAATTGCTCCACCGAGAACAATCTTCTCACCAAGCAGATTTTTACACCGTACAATAAGATTCTGTTTGTTAACATGTAGATGTCAGTTTGCATTTTCAAGATGCATCAACTTTCTAAAAATATAACGAGGGCCGATACACTAAAAGACCAACTGGCACGGTTTGTGCATTATGCCTCTTGCGGTCTTTTTTTTATTTTTCATGGAGTCTAAAATGACAAAGTTTTCTAAACAAATGCAAAAAGGTTTCACATTGATCGAATTGATGATCGTTGTGGCAATTATCGGTATTTTGGCGGCAGTTGCTTTGCCAGCATACAAAGACTACACAGTTCGCGCAAAAGTAACTGAAGTGATGTTGGCAGCTTCTGCTGGTAAGGATGCAGTTGCTGAGCACTATAATGTCAAAGGCACTCTACCAAGTTCAAGTGATCTCGCTTTGGCAACGCAATCTTCTCAGTTCGTCACAAGCGTTACTTGGGATGGTTCCTTGATTACTGCGACTGCTTCTAGCGTTGAAACCAATATTTCTGGCGCTACAATCACGCTGAAGCCAACACAAAGTGGCGATGTATTGAATTGGACATGCGGTGGTTCAATTTCTGCTGTATATCGCCCAGCAAGCTGCAAATAATTTTTTACGCAGCAATCAAAATGGCCTCTTCGCGAGGCCATTTTCTTTTTTGGCAGCTGGTACTTGGATTACTTCAAGCATAAGATCCCAAATTATTGACCTTTTCAAAATCTAGCTGCATGCAGCTCCGCCAGACATTATTCAAACTTCGAACTCAATATGCTGAAAAACTCCGATTACCGTGATCTCAAAATTGCTCTTCAGATCTTTTACGTCGCAGCGGCGTATTTGACGACGACAGCCCTACTGGGGCTTAATCCGTGGATTGGGCAGGACATCATCTTAAGTATCCTAAGTTTCGAAGCAGAGCGTACTTATTCAGTCTTGGTTGGATATAGCCTCATTGTTAACGCAATTTTTTGGGGCGGGCGCCCTAGCAAAGCACACCAATGGCTGGTTGTCATTTGCTGGCCAATTGTTACCGCAATTCTCTATTTTGCACTAAAAACAAATCTCGATCTCAGCATATTTAGTCCAAACAAGAAAGGCTTGCTCATGCTTGCCTCTAGCGGCATGGCCATTCCTGCATTGATTAGTTTTATCCTTCGATTTGCGAATATTCATGGGAAGAGCCAAGACGCTGCTTTCGAAACTCGATTTAACTACCTATTGGGTCTGTCCTTGGTGTTCATGGGTGTCCCCTTATCTGGCCTACAACTCACAATTTCGCTACACCCATTCACGTATGACTTATTCGCCATGCACTGGGATGCAGCATTGGGTCTGAATATCACAAGACCCTTGATGTTTTTTGGCGCAAGCATTCCTGGCTTTATCGATTTGGCCCAACTTTGTTACAGTTTTACCCCACTTGGATTTCTCGCTGTCGCAATACTCCATCTCAGGAAGCGACCAGAGCACACTGCCTCGGCAATGCTCGTTTGGGTTCTACTCACATCGTGCGCGATGATTGCCTATAATTTTTTCCCTATTACGGGACCAAGTTATATTTTTCGGTATCCTCAATTTTTTGCTGATGTGCTTGCGAATCCGCAATCTATCCCATTACAAATGACCAACTCCGCCGTCGCCCCCCGCAATGGCATGCCGTCTATGCATTTTGGTTGGATGCTCGCGGCCACAATCTTATGGTGGCTTAGCGACACTAAATGGTGGTCGCGCGCAGTTCTGGTCGGTATGACCATCATGACCGCCATTGCCACACTCTGCACTGGCGAACACTATTTGGTCGACCTTATCGTTGCAACTCCGTTCGTACTCGCAGCCATCGCTGCTTCTACTATTACAATTTCTTGGAAAACACCTGCACGCTATCTCACCGTTGTCACCGGTTTTTCAACTTGGTTCATATGGACACTTATCCTTAAGCATCTAGTTGCTTGGACTCAAAGCCATGTGTGGTTCGGATATTTAGTGCTCACGCTGACGGCTGTGGTTGTCATCTTTCAGGCGAAATGGATAATCTCATTTAGATCGGCCCCCAAATTAGATTTAGATGCGATTTCTGCGCCCCTAGAAGAAAATAAACTCTCAAGTGAAGAGAAACGTCTTGAACGAAAAGTAGCGTT
>CALKVB010000213.1 GCA_937996605.1 uncultured Oxalobacteraceae bacterium
GTTAAGTGACCCGAATTACCTTAATCCTACACCGTAAGATTAATCGAATCTTCACATATGACATTGATCAGAAATAGTTTCAGAACATTATTTGGTTTGATACTAATGATTTCTAGTATCGACAGCGTCGCACACGATGCTTCCACGTATAAACAAGCGCAAGAAAATCTTCGTTACTTTACTGAGGCATTAGAAAACCCAAATTCCTATGACTATTTCAGAATTTTAGCAAAAGTTCGACAAGGTAAAAAAAATGAACCGATCTGGCTCGATAGAGTTAGAAAAGTTAGTGGGCAATATGTCGGCAAGCTGACCGTTACACCTAAAGATAGTCACCATATTCGAAACTATCAAGAAATCGCGGTAAATGCCAGAGACATCCTCGATTGGAACTATCAAGACAAAATAACTCACACTATCTACGGTCACTTCAATGCTTGCAAAGAATTCAAATCACTACCCGTAGACGAAGCAACAGACCAAATGGCATTCTGGAATATCGCATGCACACCTAGCGAAAAAAATAACCCTCACTAACAAATTAAACTATAGTGATCAAATAAGTCAGTCACGTAGGGCGGGTGCAACCCGCGCGGTTCATCAGTGGCTTGGCGACGCGGGTTCCACTCGCATCTCAAGACAAAACATAAGTCAGAATGAATCATTTATGCAAACTAGAGACGACCAACAACATCAACTGAGTGTTGAAGGCGCAAATGCAAGGCAGGCTGTTCGCAGACTTCTTGAAAGCGATATTTCGCAAGCATATAAAACGGCACAAGCAATTCGTCACCCGTGGTATCGCTGTCAAGCTTTAGCGATAGTTGCCGAGAAAATTCCGAAGAATTCAAAGCAAAAATTACTACTAGAATCCTTAGCATCGGCGAAAGAATGTCATGATGAAAATCGTAGAGTAAGCGTTGCATGCTGGCCATTGAATGTCGCGATAAGCGATGAAATTCGACCAGTGACCAATGAGATTCTCACTTTCGTTTCTGAACAACTTTCATATGACACAGACCCGATCAGTATGTGGTGTGCGGTGTCAGTGTTATGGACGATCAGGAATAATGACGATCTGCTTGACCGATTCTTTCCGGTCTTCAAAAAGGCAACGTCAAAAGGACATGGTTGGCGAGTCGAGCGAGATATCAAAAATTTATTGTCCGACCCTGCCATTCAAAAAGAGGTGCGCTACGTCAATTACTTAATGGCACGTCAATTAGGGATATCTCGGTGGAAGACTGAGTATCTTAAAAAGTAGCTGCCTCGATACGTCATACTCAGCCATGCAGAGGGTGTGCAACCCGCTCTGTACAGATACTCCTTGAGAAAGACAGCGCGGGTTGCACCCTCCCTACAAATTCCACACCTGAAGACAATAATTCAAACGCTCATCGGAAATTTTATGCGCAATCTGAAGAATTTCATCCTCTATTTTTTCCTCCTCATCACAAACTCTTCAGCGCTGGCACAATCCGCTCAAGCCAACGTATCAAATATCGATTCCGCAAAAGCGTTTATGGTCGGTTATAGCGATGACCTTAACAATGCGAAGCGTGAAGCGATTATTAAGCGGTACGATCCGCGTGGCCACTATCGTCTAGGCAATGGCAAGAAGACCTTCCTTAGTCATGCTGAAACCACGGCGAGTTATCTTAAACACTGGAACCCGCCAGCTTCTTTCGTTTGGCATGATCTGTCCTTTGAAGAAGCTGGCCCCGAGGCGATGGTGGTGTGCAAGGACGTGCTGCGCGCCGACTGGCAGAACCTGATCGCGCAGCTCGCGCCCCGCCTCCTGCTGGTCCCGGCGATGAGCAACGAATACGGCGATTTCCTGACGTTCGCCGAGCGTCTGGCACGCGATCCGGAGTACTTCACCTACCTGCAGGATTGTGCGCCGCAGGCAA
>CALKVB010000214.1 GCA_937996605.1 uncultured Oxalobacteraceae bacterium
ACGAATGGCGTAACGATGGCCACACTGTCTCCTCCTGAGACTCAGCGAAGTTGAAATGTTTGTGATGATGCAATCTCCCCGCGGAAAGACGGAAAGACCCCATGAACCTTTACTGTAGCTTTACATTGGACTTTGAACAGATCTGTGTAGGATAGGTGGGAGGCTTTGAAGCGGTGCCGCTAGGTGTCGTGGAGCCAACGTTGAAATACCACCCTGGTGTGTTTGAGGTTCTAACCTTGGCCCGTTATCCGGGTTGGGGACAGTGTATGGTGGGCAGTTTGACTGGGGCGGTCTCCTCCCAAAGTGTAACGGAGGAGTTCGAAGGTACGCTAGGTACGGTCGGACATCGTGCTAATAGTGCAATGGCATAAGCGTGCTTAACTGCGAGACTGACAAGTCGAGCAGATGCGAAAGTAGGACATAGTGATCCGGTGGTTCTGTATGGAAGGGCCATCGCTCAACGGATAAAAGGTACTCTGGGGATAACAGGCTGATTCCGCCCAAGAGTTCACATCGACGGCGGAGTTTGGCACCTCGATGTCGGCTCATCACATCCTGGGGCTGTAGCCGGTCCCAAGGGTATGGCTGTTCGCCATTTAAAGTGGTACGTGAGCTGGGTTTAAAACGTCGTGAGACAGTTTGGTCCCTATCTGCCGTGGGCGTTGGAAGTTTGAAGGGGGCTGCTCCTAGTACGAGAGGACCGGAGTGGACGAACCTCTGGTGTACCGGTTGTCACGCCAGTGGCATTGCCGGGTAGCTATGTTCGGAAGAGATAACCGCTGAAAGCATCTAAGCGGGAAACTCGCCTTAAGATGAGACTTCCCAGAGACTTGATCTCTTTAAAGGGTCGTTCGAGACCAGGACGTTGATAGGCTGGGTGTGGAAGTGCAGTAATGCATTAAGCTAACCAGTACTAATTGCCCGTACGGCTTGTCCCTATAACTTTGGTCAGTTATAGAACCTTGAAAAAGGTAACTACGACAAGTATTACAATAGTGTGTGCTAAACGTAAGTTTGAGCAATCACAACCGATTATTTCTGACGGTAACGCCGTCATACTTCTTCCCAATTGGATTTGCTGAAAGCGACAAAACAACGCGCTCTCAACAAATCAACAAGTTATGCCTGATGACTATAGCAAGTTGGTCCCACACCTTCCCATCCCGAACAGGACCGTGAAACGACTTTGCGCCGATGATAGTGCTGCAACCAGTGTGAAAGTAGGTCATCGTCAGGCTCTTATTCCGCATAGCCCCAAGTTCTCTCGAACTTGGGGCTTTTGCTTTGCAGCTTCGGAAAAACAAAATCTGCTTCTTGGTTACGATAGAGATCTCGACCCTTCAAATCTCGACCCTTCAAGCTACCTCATCGCTACTCTATAGATTCCCACCACAAATACTCTTCAGTCACGCTTGTTTGCGAAGATACATTCGTTGATCACTGCAAATTCTTGAACTCCGAACCGACCCGCATGCATTAAATTCACAAGTTCCTCTGCAATAGATAACAGATTTCATCTCTCACTTTAGCTTAACCTCATCTCGGAGACGCCCAGTGTCCCGAAGGTGTTCTTAGCCTAATGGAGATAGGCTATAATGCTCGCAGTATTCATTGGGGAGTAGCCTGTTTCTTCGTTCTTGAGGAATGATAGAAATAAGCGCATCAACATACTTGGTCAACCGACCATGGTGCGTTTGATCTGGAAGTAACAGCAGATTTGGCAAGACCTTTGAACACTTCATTTCCTTTACCCAGGATGGGCGAGGCGATGAATTGTTCATTGTGTCGATTGATCGCCAACGCCCATCCGAAAAAATCATGGAAGCTCTACTCGTTTCAATATTAGCTGTCACCGTTGGTGAGATTGGTGACAAAACTCAATTACTCGCTCTGTTGTTGGCCGCTCGTTATCGGCGCCCCCTCCCTATTGTCCTCGGCATTTTGGTCGCGACTCTGGCTAACCATGCTTTAGCAGGTTTACTTGGACATTGGGTTGTGACGCATTTTTCGGCTGAGACATTACGATGGGCCTTGGGTATTTCTTTTCTGGGGATTGCCGCATGGACGCTCAAACCCGATGAAATGGACGATGCAGGTATCCAAGAAAGTAAGTATGGTGTTTTTATGTTAACCTGTATAACTTTCTTTCTCGCTGAAATAGGTGATAAAACTCAGGTGGCGACAATTGCGCTCGCTGCGAAATATGAAAATCTCTATTTCGTGGTCGCTGGTACGACGATAGGTATGCTGATCGCTGATGTACCTGCTGTACTCCTCGGGAAAGTCGCGTCGCCAAATTTCCCATTCAAATTAGTGCGCTGGATCGCGGCTGGGATTTTTGCGATTTTGGGCCTGATTGTTTTGCTCAATATTTTTTAAAAAGAGAGAATCATGAGTTCTTTTATGCTCCCGAAAGGGACTGTCGTTAAGTTTGGCACTATTTCAACTTCGCTATATCAATATTTCCGTAACGGTATCCCTCCTTACGTCACGCGTAATGGAGAAGAGTTGGACAACCCAGAAGACCGGGCTGAAAAGGGTATTTTTGTCGGCGAGTTAATGGCGTATTTTTCAGCCTGCGCTACTTTCGGTGGACACACCAGTCGTGTCCATGATGCCAATCAAATCGTCTTGAGTCGATTCATTGAGCTGGTTAAGTTTGCAGTAGGCGAGAAGCCGGAAATCCCAGGTCTTCAAAGTGTAGCTGATCAAATCGGCCTGCCGGTTGTACTAGAAATCGAATTGCAAGAGCCTTGCGAAGTGATTGCTGATTTGCATTTTGAAGCAGATGGAAACGCTGAAAAGAGTTGGAATTATTGGCGCAGTGTTGTCCTGCAGCGGCCTGCTGGCATTCCGTCGTTTTGGATCAAGAAGTG
The DNA here is from genome assembly GCA_937996605.1 of uncultured Oxalobacteraceae bacterium. GTDB lineage: Bacteria > Pseudomonadota > Gammaproteobacteria > Burkholderiales > Burkholderiaceae_D > Undibacterium. The sequence goes on from CALKVB010000214.1 coordinate 2,877, forward strand.
TCATTTCCCGCGCCTTTTAGATTTCCGTGATTTGGGTACCGGCCGTCATCAACGCATCGTTGAGCAGACTACCGATGCGGCGTTATTGGTTGGCGGTCTGATGCAATCTTGGCACAAAGATGCTCCAGGTGATTTGTTGCTCGCCTTCAAAAAGCAACATGCTCGCACCAATTTTTCTCAATCTTTTGCATGGAATGCGAGTGAGCTTGAACAGTTCTTTAACTTGAACAGTATGCTCGATCCTGCAACGCGCATATTGAATCAAATGACGATCTGGCAGGATGTCGATTTGCTCGCCAAGAAGCAAGGTATCCCGCTTGAATAGTCAATTATTACGGCGGGTCATGGCTGTTAACAATTGCCCCTTCAGTGTTTTGATTAGTGCCGTTTCGTCGGACGGCACTCCTTCTGTGGCTACTTTGCTGCGATCTGCATACAACAGGCCTAACGGTCTTTGTTCGACGACTAGAGGTAGAATAATGAAACTTCTTGTATCGGGGAACTCTCGCTTATGCCAAGCTGGCAGTAAATTTTGAATCTTGGAATTCAAGGCATCTTCTACCATCAGGTCGACATTGTTAATCAAAGCTAGTTGAAATACGCTGTCGGACTCGGTCGTGAGAAACTGAAATGCTTTCTGCCTTTCTGCATAGCGTTCACCAACGGACAATCTAGCCAGATACTTTGTTTTTTGTAGATCACTGAGGCAGGCGGTTGCAAATCGAAAACCCATTGCGTGGTGCAGAGTCTCAAGTACGAGTAGCAATAGATCGTTTAACTTTACATTCGACGATGACAGCATTTGCGTTGCATCCTGCACCCCAGCTAAAAGTAAGTCACGTGCATTTTTTGGTTTACCGCTCGGATGGCGTGCACTTGCTTGCAGCTGTTGTGCATCGTACGCCGGCAGCATAAACTCGCTACAGAAATCGCTCTCTTTGAAGCCGGACTTTCCTGTTTTTTCGTGATGATTAAGTTCAACATTGAGCGTGATAGCCAATTGACGCGCTTCTCCTTTCACGTGTTCAACGACGGTATCGAATTGACTTTGGTTTATTTCGAGGGCGTTACCGAATTTTTTAAGTAACAGTTTTCGCTGCTCTTCGATATTGCCTCCTCCTTGTTCAAATGAGATGAGCATTTCACCTATGCCTTCGCACAAGCTTGATACATGCCTGAGCCACTCTTGTGCATGTTGGCTTTTCTTGATCTCACCAAATTGTATGGATTGAACCGCATGAATAATTGTTTCAGGGATCTTCCATTCGTGTAAAACAATTTCGCCAAGTCGCTCGAAACTACAACCTAGATATTCAATACATACTTGATTGGTATTGAGATTTTTCTCTTCTGCATGGCGAATGATTTGCTCGTAGCGATGGTGGTCGAAGTAGGCTAATAAAACGCGACCAATATTTTTGAATAGCGCGGCAACAGCCGCCTCTTCACTACGAGGACGATGGTTAAGTTTTGCAATCTCGCGTGCGGCGACACTGGCGCAAAGAGCCTGCACAAGTTCTTTGCGCACTAAACGGGCATGATGATGATCACGAAAGCCACTGACTAACAATGCCGCGAGAGCGTTGGTTTTTATCGCATCGAAACCCAGTAAAAAGATTGCCCGTGAAATAGTGGTGACGGCGACACCGCCGGCCGCGCGATAAGTTGTGGTATTTGCAAGCCGCAGAATTTGCTGGGTTAGCGCGACATCCGAAAGAATGTAATGAGCGAGATCGGCGATCGAATCATCGCTAGAAGAGGTAATCTCAATTACTTTGGTGATAGCAACTCCCAATGTTGGGAGATTTTTATCGTTGCGGATTTTTTCCAATAGATGTTCACGAGTGGCTGAAACACTCGAAGCGGCGTGCGTATGTCCAACTTGAGGCGTCGAGTGTGCCACGTTGTAATTAGCCTATTTTTGCGCGAACAGCATCTATACCAAATCGTTTTTGTAATTCTTCATAAAGACCGCGAATTGCTTTTAAACGGCTATTCATCGGATCTAAGCGAGCCGCGGAGTCAATCAACTGTTTGGCGAGCGCACCAGTACCCGCATCCCAACCTAAGTTTTCAATGCATTTTAACGCGGCTAAGGCTGCATTGAGAACGACCTGTGGATTATCTGGCGATTTACGTGCCGCGCTCGACATCAATTCGACAGAGCCACGGAAGTCACCTTCTTTTGCTTTTTGCACACCCAGTGCCACTAGATCTTTGACTTCTTTTTGACTACGTTGGGCGAGCTCTTTACCAAGGTGCCCTTTGCCAACACTCTCGAATACCCCCATCGCTTTCGTCACAAGACTTTGATTCGGCGCATTACGCATAACCTCCATGATGACTTCCGAGGCCGCATCTTCTTTATTATTTTCTAAGCAGCTTTTTGCAAGACCAATTTTGAGGTCATTCGATAAGCCTATGTCTTCTTTGCTTGCTAAGACAGCGGCTTCCAATTCTTCAATGACGCGCGCATCACCAGTAGACGCATGAACCATCGCGGCAGAAATGGCCCTGCATGCTTCCGTCTTTTTCAAGCCAGCCATGTTTTTCTCAAGGTCACGAATGACGGACTTGGCTTGATCATGGTCGCCTTTTTTGACGAGTGCATTGACTAATTTCACATGATCTTCAGGATCTCGAAATTCAGAAAACTTGGCCTTACTAACGACTTTTTTGAGAACCGTTTCTGCTGTCTCGATATCTCCTGTTTCCAATGCTAAGGCACCCAATTTACGTAGGCGACGAACACCATGCGGCGAAACGGCAACTGCGGTGTCCAATACTGTTTTTGCTTGTGGAAGCTCCCCGATTGCCTCGTGTGTTTTGGCTAACCAGTCGTAGGCATCCATATATTTATTGTTTTCGTTGACCAAGTTGGTCAAAATATCTTCAGCCTCTTCGTAACGGCCTTGCATAAAAAGTGTTTTCGCCAAACCGAGGCGTGCCCAAGCTACGGCTTTGAGGTCAAAGAGAGTTTGATAAAGGGCTTCGGCTTCTGCTGCTTCACCGAGAATCACATGCAACTCAGCTCTTAGACGCATAAAGTCGATCGCATATTTTTGATGGACGCGTTCGCCAGTAATACAAGCAGCTATAGATTCACGTACAAAGCCTTGTTCCATCAAGGTGTGAACTTCGACAAACGCTTTACGTTTTTCAATTGCTTTTAAGACTCGCTCCAGCAGCATATCTGCAGTGAAGGGTTTAAGTAGGTAATCTGAGGGGGCGAGTTCGGCAGCACTGACGACTTTGGCATAGGCCCGCTCTGCCGTCACCATGATGAAGATGGTTGAGAGCGGCGTCAGTTTGTGATGGCGAACGTCCTCCAACAGTTGTTGACCATCTTGCCCAACGCCCAAATCGTATTCGCACAATACAAGATCGAATACTTTATTTTGGATCGCGCGAAGGGCAGTACCTGCGGTGAGCGCATGTTCAATTTTGTTGATGCCGCAAAGATTCAGCATATTGTGTAAGCTCACACGCATTCCAGCGTGGGGCTCAACCAATAAAGCGCGAATTTCACCTAAATTGCTCATGTAAACCTTTTAGTCGAAATGGATCTGCTTTCGCTCATTAGAAGATTAGAAGTTCTGCTAAGCGTGTCGAACTACCCTTCTTTTCGAACAAATCGTTGGAGCCAGTGAAGGCGCAAGTGATTTGTCTTTCTATTTAAGATATGACGGTTAGTCTATGCCAAAACTTTAACCGATTCCATGTGTTAAATGTAGCTGTATGGCAATTAAATGCAAGGCAAATTCAACAACGTCGCTGGAATGCGACGGAAATTGAATTTGATTGTAAAAAAAAACTAATTACACCTTGGGTCAAATGTGCGAATGAGGGCTCAGCGTTTCGACCGAATCAAAGAAATTTAGCCAGCAGAAGGATGCCAAGGCTGAGCAAAATGGTTGAGGCGAAAGGAATTGTGTAGATACGTCCGAATAAACGAAAGCGTAAATCACCGGGCAGTTTTCCTATCCCGAGTTTTTGTAGCCACGGTAATAGGTTTGCGAAGACAACAAGTGCGACAAAGATAACAAAAACCCAGCGAATCATATGCGTCTCAACCTTAAAAAGAAATCCTGTTTTAGTCTGGGAATAGTCAATGATTAAATAGTTAATTCTTACAGGCGATGGGAGCGGTCATGATGGGAGAAATGTGCTGGCAATTCCATGCCGCAGCCCATCACCAATACTTTAAACAATTCTCCCATTTCCGCAGGAGAAATGAGCTTTTGCAGCGCGTTGGCGGCAGGTAAATATCGCTTGCTATCATCCACATCGATACGACTCAAAATATTGGTGAGCCCAGCCTCAAGTAGAAAACCCGCTTGACTACTGTAATGCACGAGATCAAGACCCGCATTGATGCCAGATTTGGCCATGGCTGTAAAGTCCACATGTGCGGTGATGTCTTGTAGACCTGGAAAATAGAAAGGATCTGGATGTGCGTGGTGCCGGTAGTGGCACATCAAACTGCCTTTGTCACGTTGTTCCATGTAGTACTCGTGTGCCGGGAAACCGTAGTCAAACCACAAACTTAGGCTGCCTTGTCCCGTATTTGTTTGACCCGCTAATAACATCGCAGCAATGCTGCGCATGAAACCGGCCGCAATAGAGTGCACTTCGCTGATATAACCTTCCGGTAGCAGTTCCGCATCAGGTATTTGTTCAATTAAGTGCGAGATCGTGCTGGCATCGTCTTGCATACTCGCGAGTTGAAAGCCTTGCTGCGCATCGTTTTGATAGGTGACACCCAGCCTCGACCAGCCATCAGCGGTCTTGATCACCAAATCGACAGGCATAGCATCTAAGACTTCATTGCCGAACACAAGACCGTTAAAGGCATCTGGCATCTCTGACAACCAAATAACTTGCGGGAAATCTTTTAAGCGTTGTTCTTGACGTGCTCTGAGTTCCCCGGACAATTCCACGATAAAATAGCGCCTGATTGAAATTCCAGCCTGTTGGCATTCTGTCAGGATATCGAAAGCGAGCTTGCCTGAGCCTGCGCCGAACTCCATGCAATCGCCCGATGTTTGCGGCAAGAGTTTGCCTGCAAGCTGTGCCAAGCAGGCACCGAAGATGGAAGTCATTTCGGGGGCAGTGGTGAAATCGCCGTCAGGACCGAGCTTCGTAGAGCCGCCGCTGTAGTAACCTAGCCGTGGCGTATAGAGTGCCATTTCCATGTAGCGAGAAAATGAGATCATGTCGCCCGAGGCGCTGATCTCTTCGGCGATGATTTTTTGCAGCTGCTCTGATGCTGCCAATGCTTCTTCTGATGGCGCGGGAAGCACAAGTTGTTGGTGGGGACGTGGAATTAATTTTTGCATTCCCGCATTGTATTAAATATTGCGACTGTGAGCGAATTTGGTGAAAACTATTTCGCTTTTCAGTGCAGCACCGAAGTTCATGAATGCTGGTATTGTGCGCTTGTTTGTCCGCAGCGAAGCATGAGCTTAGCGTTTGATGATCAAATTGATGAAGCTGAGGCAAGAAGAGTATGACTGAGGTAAACGGAGCCCCTGTGGTCTTGATCACTGGCGCGGCAAAACGGATTGGCCGAGAAATCGCATTGACGATGGCGCGCCAAGGCTGGGACGTCGCTGTGCATTATGGCCGTTCGCAGGATGAGGCCTTGCAGGTGGTTGATGCCATCAAGGCGATGGGACGTCGCGCGATTGCGGTCCAGGCTGAACTTGGTAATGAGGCGCAAGTGAAAATGCTCGTGCCGCAAGTGCTAGCGCAGATAGGTCGGATTGATTGCGTGGTCAATAACGCTTCCTTGTTTGAGGCAGATTCCGCTCTCGACTTTAGCGCTACTTGTCTTGATAAGCATATGCATGCGAACGTGATGGCGCCGATCTTGTTAGCGCAGGCTTTGCATGCTGCTCGACCAGAGACGAGTGGAGCGGCAAGTGCAAGCGTGATTAATATTCTGGATCAAAAATTATTTAATTTAAATCCAGACTATTTGTCTTACACTTTATCGAAAGCCGCATTACAAAATGCGACTATCACACTGGCGCAAGCCCTAGCACCTTTGGTGCGCGTCGTGGGTATTGCCCCTGGATTGTCGATGGTGTCGGGCGACCAGAGTGAAAGTGATTTTAAAGCAGCACATCAATTGACACCACTCGGTAAATCGAGCATGCCCGAAGATATCGCACAAGCGGTCGCCTATGTGGCGACAGCCAAAGCAATTACTGGCACGACGATTTTAGTTGATGGTGGACAGCACTTAATCCCGACACAACGTGATGTTATGTTTATTGCGAAAGCGAAGGATTAAGTAGTCAGTCAATGAAATGGCGCTCTGCTAGCGCAGTATTCGGTAAGCACGAAGTTGAAAATTTTCTGGTTTGATTTGATCAAGCTTTCATTGTTAGGTAGTTTTTAGAAGCGAATTATTTATGTTATCCATACTCCATCACCCCCAACTAGCAGATTGCCGTCGTTTGTTCTTACGTAACTACGAAGTATCGATTAACATCGGCGTACATGAATTTGAAAAGAAGGGTGAACAACGTGTATTGATCAATGTTGATCTCTACATTCCACTCGCTTTATCGACACCGAAAGATGATCAACTCGACGAAGTCGTTGATTACGATTTTATGCGTGGTACGATCGCAGCGCGTGTGGCGCAAGGTCATGTGCATTTACAAGAAACCTTGTGCGATGACGTCGCCAAAATTATGTTGGCACATCCACGTGTGCGTGCGGTTCGTGTGTCTACGATGAAGCCAGATGTCTACCCAGATTGCGAAGGTGTGGGTGTTGAAGTATTTCAAATTAAATCGGAAGTGTGAGCCTAAGTATGCAAGTAATTTCGATGCCAGCTTTCGGTGAACAGAGCAAACCAGCGACGACAAAGTCAGCGGAAAAAATCGCCTACGAAAATAATAAATTGCACAAGCGTTTGTGTCGTTTGGTCGGACAAGCGATCGGTGACTTCAACATGATCGAAGACGGCGACAAAGTGATGGTGTGTTTGTCAGGCGGTAAAGATAGTTACGCCTTACTCGACATCTTAATGACGCTGCGCCAACGCGCACCGATTAATTTCGACATCGTTGCCGTTAATCTCGACCAAAAGCAGCCTGGCTTCCCAGAAGAAGTCTTGCCTGCCTATCTCGACAAGCTCGGTATCCCTTACCACATCGAGAATCAAGATACCTATAGCATTGTGAAGAAGTTGGTACCGGAAGGTAAGACGACTTGCTCTTTATGTTCACGTTTGCGTCGCGGGATTCTGTATCGTGTGGCCGATGAAATAGGCGCGACCAAGATCGCTCTAGGCCATCACCGTGATGACATCATGGAGACCTTCTTCTTGAATATGTTCTTCGGTGGCAAACTGAAAGGGATGCCTGCAAAGTTACAATCCGATGATGGCCGCCATATCGTGATTCGTCCGCTCGCTTATGTGAAGGAAGCGGATACCGAGCGTTACGCTAAGGTCAAAGATTTCCCTATCATTCCTTGTAATCTATGTGGCTCGCAAGAAAATCTTCAACGCAAACATGTGAAGCAATTGATGCGTGAATGGGATAAGCAGCACCCAGGCCGTGTTGATAATATTTTCTCGGCTTTATCTACGGTTGTTCCATCCCACTTGATGGATAAGGATTTGTTTAATTTCCGCGATTTGAAATTAACTGGTGAAGCAATCCCTCACGGTGACATCGCTTTTGACGAAGAGCCGTGCTCAACACCGACAACAGGTGTGATTCAATTGCAGCTTGATGCAGAAGATTAAAGCAGTTCTATATAAGGTCGTGATGGCCACCAAGAATGCCTCATAGGCCTTTAGCCTAGAGGCATTTTCTTTTTGTAATTTCCATTTTAAATGCGCTTAATCACAGCGCCAGACTTCGTACATTCCTTGTCCGTAAAAGTTTTAATTTTTTTTGCAGTATGCAGTTATTTTTTCTTGCATGCCCTTGGTATTGAGGATTCGGAGACGCCAAATCGTCATCGCTATCATAGATTTTTGTTGATGTGATCACTGTATCGTTTGCGCACTCACGGCAAAATTTAATTAACTTTAAATTGCTTTAAAGATTATTTTTTTTAGTAAATGTTAATTAAATTGTGAAAGTATATGTTTTAAATTAAAAATATAAAAATGTAAAACTTAATTTATACTTTTTGATGTATTGTTCGGGCTTTTTGTTATTCGAAATTCATGTCGGCAGGCTTGATAATTGAACAGGAGTGTGAAACATGTTGGCAAGACTGACACCTCGTGAAAACGAGGTTTTGCTTGGTTTAGTGTATGGAAAATCCAATAAGGGAATTGCGATTGATTTAGGAATCAGTCCTTTTACTGTGCGTGATCATGTAACGAATTTGATGAACAAATTAGGTGCGCGAAATCGTGTTGAGTTGGTTGCTTTAACTGCTTCGGTACGTCCCGATAAGCTGCCCCCTACATCTGTAGGATTGTGATGTTTAAGCATGACTTTTAAAGTGAGCGTCTGCCCAAATTCGGGCAGTTTTTTAGGAGAAATAAAAATGCAAAATATTGAACAATTTGAAAATGAAATCGTTGAAATCGAAATCGCAGAGTTGTTGGACGAAGAGCGTCGTATTGAGCCAATCTCTGCATGTGCAGCTGCAACAGCATGCGCAGAAGTAACACATCGTTGGTAATCAACGGTAGTTAGTTCATCGGTGGTGTCAAATTTAACGCAGTCATTTCTGAAATTAATTTGCAGATCTAAAAGCAAAAAATTTGGCACCATGCACGTCTCTTACAGGGCGTTCAAAAACTAGTAGTGAGTATCTTGTGAGTGCGAATTGAAGTCTCAAACAGGTTTCAATAGGTGCCTAAAATTGTTGATTCAATAGTGAAATAGCGAGTCCCTGAATATGAATGTTATGCCACACCAAGGAAATTCTAGAATCTCTCTTAGTTCGTTGAGTAATATTCCGGTGCGCAAAGTCAGGCAGGCATTTGTTTATTTGAATGCTCGGCGGTTTGGTCTCTCAGTTGAGAATGCAAAGGCTTGCGCGATCAAATGGAACAAGCTTCTAGCAAGTTGTTTCACTCAATCAGTCGTTGGTGAGTTATATAACACGTCCAAAGTGAGAACAGTGGGATTTCCTGCAGAGCGTACAGGAAAAGAACTCTATGCAACTGCACATTTTTCAGCCTACACCATTGTTTCAATTGCACTTTCAAAGGCTTATGGCCGGCCAGTGTATGTGCTTGTTGGACAGCCGCCAAAGGATTGGGAAGATACATTGATCCTTAGTTTGGCAGACGCGGGGGTTCATGGAACTATCATACGCAGTGATTTCTCTCAGTTAAAACGTGTCAAGCGGGCCATCGCGGAAGACGCCATTATTATTTCGCTGATTGATGTACCTTGGACCAGAGACAATATTTCAAATCGAAGCTATCAGAGCTTTCAATTTGGGTCAGGTGAAATCATTGCCAGCTACTCTATTTTTAAGCTCGCGAATATCGTTGGGCTCGAGCCAACTTTTGTCTTGTGTGAGCCTTCAGCGGAGGGCTTTGATGTGGTTCACTATGGAAGCCTAAATCAGGCGGAGTGTTTCGAGAAGCTATTAGCCGCTGTGTATCGGGCACCTGAACACTTTGAACGTTTCTGCGAATTGCAACAGTACTATATTGGTGGTAACGAAGTCGCGGAAATTGCAACGTTCCAATTGGGGGACCATCGTTATATCGTCGATTCTATTCGAAAGAAATATTGGAAACTGGGGGAAGGATTTTCCGCTTACCTCAATCAAGCCTTGCAACAGCAGTTGATACCTCTTTCAGAGATCACTGATGCGCTCTTAAGCCAAGTCTATAAACAAACAGGCCAACGATATGACGAAGTCGTATTTTTTTAACTGTGACGATTTCATACTTGATGATCAAGGCGGGACTTTTATTCGTGGAAAAAGGCGCTTTTCTCTAAAAATAGGTTCCACACAGCTTTCACAGAAAATACAGCAGCATGTTCAACAGAAAAGCTGTTTTCCTGAAACAGAATATCCTGTGAATGTGCTCTTAACTTTACTTCGTAATGGTTTACTCAAACCTAAAATGGATGAAGGGGCGCGTAGTTCAATCGAGCACCTTTTCTCTCATATTCAAATTTTGTGTGGCAATATACTCCGTCAAGTGCAATCTGCCTTTGAACGTGATTTTTTCTATGCATACCTAAAGTTGAGACTCTCTAGTATTTCACAAGGCATGAGCAACCAAGGCACGATGGTAATTATTCCTGAATCTATTGTGAAAGTAATGGTGAGACCCTGGGCTTGGCTCCTCAATCCAATTGGGATTGTCCTGCTTGGGGTATTTAATGTCTTGTGGCTAGCTTGGGAGTCCGGTGGAAATTGGCCACGCATTGAGGAACTGAGAAACGCCCATCATTTAAATCCGTACACAATACTTTTGATATTACTGATCTCGTTTATTTTGCATGAACTGGCGCATGCTGCGTCTGCATATAGCGTAAATGGTCAATGTGGCGCAGTTCGATGGCGACGTCTTTTTTTTGTATTCCCTTTTTTAGCCGCCCATTTGCCCAATCTGCAAAATTGTAAGCCTGTCGACCGTCTGGCTATCTCAGCCGCTGGTCCAGTATTTCAAATTTCTTGTTCCATCCTCTTGTTACAGAGTTTCGCACAGTCACCTAGTATTTGTTATGCGTCTTTAATTTCCATTTTGGTCGCACTTCTCAATTTCATTCCGTTTCAAGGTAGCGATGGATATTGGATGTTGGTAGAAATCCTAAGTGGTCGCCGACCAGAATTAAGCTTGAAGTGGGGTACTGCGAAACCAATTGATATCATTTATACGATTCTGCTTTTTACTATAGTGCTTGTTTCGTGCGGATTTGTTGCGGGCTACTTTGGCCGAATTTAAGTCTAGCTTTCTAGTGGGGTTGCTATCGCATTTGAAGGAGAATCTGCATCCGTATCAAGAGCAATCCTTGCGATTGTGTTGTCGTGCGCAGTGACGAAAGTAGCGGAGTAGATTTTGGTAGGAGCTTGCATCGGAAATGATGATCAACCTGCTCTAAGAAGTGGCGAGAAAAAGCGAACATATCGAGCATCGTGGTCTTGCGCTTACATTCGATTTAAGCATATTCGAAGCTGCCTAAGGTGCATCAGTTCGTTGATAGTCGGATCGCAATATAAAGCAATTATTCAACCGATTGCGAATCCTCGATGTTTAATTTGGTTGCGCCAATTCGAAACGAAGGTAGTAGAGAAACTCCTCAATTCGCGCTAACGATTGGTGGTCATACAATCGATATGTCGCCACCATCTCACATCGATTGAATGCTAAAAAGACACTATGGAGTCCGCTATTCTGCTATTCTGTTGCCCTGGCTAGATGCCTTTGATTGTCGAAAGCAAAAGTAATTGCAAACGATTTGTTTGTGCTTTTACTCCCATTTGCGTAGCGCTCATTTGTATTTGGCTCGATTGCTACACCTGTGCCTATCTGTTTGACCTAGCTTCTCGATTGATAATAGCGTGGTAGTTTTCTCATCCGTATGCTGAAACCCGAAATTACGTATCTCATACTCGAATTTGAGGATTCCGTCACATCAGCATTCGCTTACTTTAAGCGCCCACTACAATTACAACAGTGAAAGAAATTTATTGTTTTGTGTGTTGATCCAGAAAAGCGTTGCCTCACGGTATAACTAAATTGGGACCTCGCTTAACAGACAATAATTTGAAAGTTCAAAATCTAACTAACACTAATTAGGGAGTATTCGAATGGCGACTAAACAATTTTTTCAAATAGCAAATATCTTCTTTGAGCCTAGAGCGGCGTTTACCTCACTCAAAGAAAAACCAGCTTCTTGGTTGGTGTTGATTTTGATGATACTGGCGAGCATGGGCGTACATTATTGGTATTTTGCGACAGTGGATTTCTCTTGGTTGATGGATCACACCTTCAGCTCCCAGCCAGATATCAAACCAGAAGCGCGAGAAGCAATTGCCAAATTCATGACCCGCGATACGATGATGTACTCATCATTGGCCATGCTGGCTATTGGCACACTTGTCATCAACGCGGTGATTGCGCTCTATTATTTTATCGCCTCTAAAGTATTGGGGAGTAGTATTGGCTACGGGAAGTGGTTCCATTTCGCTGTGTGGGTTAGTGTTCCTATGCTCTTGAGCATACCTTTAATGGCCTTACAGGTAGCAACAGGTCATGGTCAAGTGGGGCTCGAAGAATTAAATATGTTGTCGACCAATTTCTTATTTGTACATGCACCTTTAGGAACACCATGGGCAAGTTTACTGAACAATTTAAGCATGTATCATTTCTGGACGGTTTTTCTTTCATTTGTTGGCTTACGTGTATGGACTGAACGCAGTAACAACGCCTGTGCCATTGCAGCAGCATTACCCTATGTCCTTATTTTTGGTGGCTGGGCCTTAAAGACGGCAATTTCGAATTAATCTATAAACCTCAAGAGTGATAGTGACTATGAATAAACGTAAACTGATCGGCATCGCGGCCGTGGTCGCGGTAATTGCTGTGCCGGTGGCAATTAAGTTTAGTAGCGGTAAGCCTAAGCAGGAAGTCGAATTGACCTCGGTTTCGAAAAAAGAAATTCAGCCGTCGATACTCGCTTCAGGTAATTTCGTGTTCCGCCAGCAGGTGCAATTATCGAGTGAGGTTATTGGTAAAGTGTCTGAGGTCTTAGTGAAAGAAGGGGACAAGATCACTGCAGGCCAAGTCTTGTTGCGTCTTGATCCCACCTTAATTCGTGCTGAAGTCACACAACAACGGGCGATTGTGCGTAGCGCTGAAGTCAACATTGAACGTGCGCAGTTGAATGTAGATCGTCAAAAAGTGAATGTTGATCGCAGTCAACGTCTGGCGGAAGCGAAGTTTATTGATACCAGCAAATATGAAGACGCCTTGCATCAATATAACGTCGCCAAAGTTGATCTCCATGCTGCGCGTGAAAGCATGCAGCAAGCAAATGCTGCTTTAGATCAAGCACTGAAGCGTTTGGATAAAACAGAAGTGCGCGCACCGATTAGTGGCACCGTTACTGCGGTGCAAATCAAGATTGGCGAAACCGCAGTTGCCAGTGCGACCGGTATGGCGGGTTCTTCTTTGATGACAATTGCCGATGTCGGCAGCATTATGTCGGAAGTAAATGTGGATGAGGCCGATGTGGCCAAAGTTGCGGTCGGTCAAAAGGCGAAAGTTTTTCCTGCCGCGTTTGACGATCAACCTGTTATCGGTATCGTTGAAGAAGTTTCGATGGCACCGAAAGCTGCGTTGGCTGGTGCCTCTCAAGGTAAGACCTACGTTGTAAAGTTGAGCTTAAAAGAAACGCAAATGGCAATTCGAACTGGCATGACTTGCCGCGTTGAGATCGCGACTGGCGGTGGCAGCCAACGTCCAGTTTTGCCAATTCAAGCAATTTTGACTGGCGACAGCATGAAGCTCGATAGCAAAGATGTGAAAGACAGCAAAGAAGTAGTGAAGGGTACCGGCGTCGTGTTTACGGTAAAAGATGGTGTCGCGCATAAGAAACAAGTAAAAGTTGGTATTGCCGACGACAATAATCAAGAAGTCTTATCTGGTGTCGATGAAGGTGAAAAAGTAGTGGTTGGCCCAGCTCGTGTTTTGCGCTCCTTACGTGATGGCGATGCGGTTAAAGAGTTGAAGCCTAGCGAAAAAGATGGAGCGAAGGACAACAAATCTTCTGATACAAAAACGGATGGAAAAAAACCGTGATTACGCTATCGGGTATCGAAAAAAAATATCAAATGGGTGATCAAACCGTGCATGCTTTGCGCGGTGTTGATCTGCACATTGATAAGAATGAATTCGTCGCCTTTATTGGCGCATCGGGTTCAGGTAAGTCAACCATGATGAATATCGTTGGTTGCCTCGACAGGCCAAGCGCAGGCACCTATAAACTTAATGGTCGTGACGTCGCAACCATGGATAGCGACGAACTGGCTTTGGTGCGCAATGCCGAGATCGGCTTCATCTTTCAAAGTTTTCATTTGCTTCCACGTGCAACCGCTTTAGATAATGTGGCTCAGCCTTTGATCTATCGTGGTATTAGTCATAAAGAACGAAATCGCATGGCCGCAGAAGCCTTGGAACATGTCGGCTTAGGATCGCGTATGCATCATCGTCCAAATGAGCTCTCAGGGGGGCAGCGACAACGGGTGGCGATTGCACGTGCCTTGGTTGGAAAACCTGCGATTTTGTTGGCAGATGAACCGACCGGCAATCTTGACTCATCAACGAGCCTAGAAATTTTGTCCTTGATTAAGGAGTTGCATCGCAATGGGCAAACCGTAGTCATGGTGACCCATGAACCTGAGATTG
>CALKVB010000215.1 GCA_937996605.1 uncultured Oxalobacteraceae bacterium
TCGCGGGTTAACAACTCAACTGTACCCATTTCGCGCATATACATACGCACAGGGTCAGTAGTACGGCCAAAGTCGGAATCAACAGTAGACAAGGCTGCTTCTGCAGCGGCTTCGACCTCATCGTCATCACTTGCAACGGTGACGACGTTGTCAGACAACAGCAATGCTTCAGCATCAGGCGCTTGTTCGTACACTGCTACGCCCATGTCATTGAAGGTGCTAATGATGCCCTCAATCGCCTCTGGGTCGACGACGTTTTCTGGTAAATGATCGTTAATTTCAGCGAAAGTTAAATAGCCCCGATCTTTACCCATCTTAATCAGGGTTTTCAAGCGCTGACGACGGCGTTCGAGTTCTTCTGCTGTGGCTTCTGGGTCTGCAGAGAAAGCATCTTTCAACAATGCTTTTTCTTTCGCTTTGCGATCTTTTGCTTTGGCTTTGTCGAGCGCCTTCATCTCTGCGCGCTCAACGGCATTTAATGCCGCCATTTCTTCATTCTCTGGCTGATATTCTTTTGGTTTGCGTCCACGACGGCCGGGCACTTTTACGCCTGGCAGCACGTAACCAGAGGTATCGATACTCGCCAACAAAGTAGCATCGGTTGTTTGACTCACTGTTGGCGCGGATCCAGTTTTGATCTCTTGCACTTCAGGTGCCTTTTCAGTTTTAGCTGATGCACGAGTAGCTTTCTTTGCAGGCTTAGCCTCGGCAGTGTCAGCTATAGTTTCAGTGTTTTGCATTTCAGGTACGACTTCTACTGCTGATTTTGCTTTCGATGCTTTTGTAGTCACAGAGGCTTTCTTCGTTGCGGTTACTGCAGATACTACTTCGACTTCTTTGATCTGTTTCGCTGAGGCTTTTGATATTTGTTTGGCTTCTTTACTTTCTTTACTCAGCTTCGGTTCTGCTTGAGGTTCACTTTTTGTAGCACGAGTTTTCGACACTTCAACTTCCTTTTTACTCACCGACGATTTTACATCTTTACTAGAAATCTTGCTCTGAGCCAATTTTACAGGCTTCTGTTCTACTTTAGGCGCTTTAACGTCTTTGGCAAGGACTTTTTTCTCGGACACTTTACTTGCAACTAGCGATACTTTTGCACTGGGCTTGGCCGCACTCGCTGGCTTACCTTTAACGGGTGCTTTCGCAACGACCTTAGTTGAAGCTTTTAGAGCAACTGTTTTTTTCGCAGGCACAACTTTTGTTTTTGAAGCGGGCTTAGACGCAGGCTTGGTCACTGGTTTTGAAACAAGCTTGTTTGAAGTTTTCGCGATAGGCTTCGCCACTACTTTACTTGACTTTGCAGCAGCCTTCGGTGCTGGCTTTGCTTTAGCAACGGGTTTCGCTGCAACTTTAGTTACAGCTTTGACCGTCTTTGTTGCAGCCTTCACTGTGACCTTAGCTATAGATTTAGTTGTAGGCTTAGCTGCAGACTTAGCGGCAGGCTTATTTATCGTCTTGCTTATCGCTTTTGCAGCAGGTGCGGCTTTTTTTGCGGCGGCCGTTTTAGTCGAACTTTTCGTCACTACGGATGTTAGTTTTTTCGCGGGTTTCTTCATTGCACTAGCCATTGAATCAAACCAGCCGAAACAAAAATTCGATGTAGAATCACTAAAAAATAAAGCACTACCAACAGTTTTTGCCTGCAAGGCAGCGCATTTTTTAGTGGATCAAACGCACCAAAATTCTGAGTCGGTGTTTTGGGTTACTCGGAGGAGCAAAATGCTCACCTAAACAACACATTCTCGTTATTGTCATGATCGACCCAACGAAGAATGAAAACAACCTAAGACCTTGAATCGAAAGCCTTTAATTATAGCACCTGCCACTCTTTTACTCAATGAAAAGAGCGCCTGAACGGGCTTTCATGTAAGCAATTTTTCATCAAAAAGTACTTCTTCTTGCAGCTTTTTCGAGCGCTTATTTTGATTAATTTCTGAGCAGAAAGCTTTACTTCCCCCCCTTGCACCATTTACTTTATTTCAAGCAACTAAGTATCTGACATTCTTGCCGAAGCCTCCGCTAAGGCCTCACGCCGAATTGCCTCTTGTAGCTGCATAATTTCACGATAACGGGCAACATCTTGCGGCTCACGCAAACCGCCAGCCACCAAGTGATCCATTTCCATTTTTAACACTTGTGTACGCATTTGTCGCAAAGCACCCGCCAACTCCAGTGAAACGATCTCAACTCCCGACTCCACCTGTTCAGCAATTTCCGCAATCAAGGGATCAAAGTCCGATCCAGTGGCACGCAAACTCTCCGCTAGTGCAGCAAAATTTGCATGCTCCCCCATAGGCTTAGCGATTGCCACCAGTTGCTTGAGCATATCTGCGCCATCTGGAGATAGTCTTGCTGCATCGTCAAGTACTGCATCGCTTATCATGACAGCTAGCGAGGGATGTGCGACTAAAATTCGTAAAACTTGTCGCTCCAATCCAACGGGTGCGCTCCGTTTACTTCTCGGCGGAGCAATTTTGACCCGTGCGACTGGTTGGGCGAGCTCAAAAAGAGACTCAATTTCTGCAGGAGTGGACTGTGTAATACTGGCCAAACTACGCACCAGCTGCAAACGCAGACCTGATGGAGCCATTTGTTGCAATAAGGGTTTGGCATCAAATTGCGTTCTTGCCCGCCCTTCTGCCGTCGACAAATCATTTTCACCAGACACTTCCTTGATGAAAAATTGTGACAATGGCATCGCATTTTGCACTTCTTGCTCAAACGCGTCAGCACCATAGGCACGCACGAAACTATCAGGATCATGCTCGGCTGGCAAAAACAAAAACTTAATAATTTTGTTGTCGTTGACGTGCGATAAGCAAGCATCTAAAGCACGCCGCGCCGCTCTTCGACCAGCACTGTCACCGTCAAAACTAAAAATAACATGATCAGTCTGACGCAGGAGCTTTTGTACATGTGTTGGCGTGCAAGCCGTTCCCAAGGTCGCAACCGCTTGTGGAAAACCCAGCTGAGCCAAAGCCACCACATCCATATATCCCTCGGTCACCAGCACATAACCAGCATCGCGAATCGCCTGGCGCGCCTCGAACAGACCATACAACTCCAAACCTTTTTGATACAAAGGCGTTTCTGGAGAGTTCAAGTATTTGGGCTCGCCTTGATCGAGAATACGCCCACCAAAACCAATCACTTGCCCTTTGGTATTGCGAATCGGGAACATAATGCGATCACGAAAACGGTCATAACGTTTTCTGTGCGCACCTTCGTCATCACTTTTATCGATGACCATTCCAGACTCAGCTAAAGCTGGTGCTTGATAATCTGAGAAAACTGAACGCAAACTATCCCATGCGTCAGGCGAATAACCGAGACCAAAGCGCGCCGCGATTTCTCCCGTGACACCGCGCCCTTTCAGATATTGAATAGCGCGATCAGCCGAGCGCAATTGCTGACGATAATAATCACAAGCCTTGCTCATTACATCACTGAGCGCCAGCGTTTTCGCCGTGTGCTCGGCACGTTGTGCCGGCAACATTTTGTCTTCATCAGGCACAATCATGCCATTGTTGAGCGCCAAATCTTTGACTGCATCAACAAAACTCATGCCAGAGTACTCCATCAAAAAACCAATGGATGTTCCGTGGGCTCCGCAACCAAAACAATGATAAAACTGCTTAGTTGGGCTCACGGTAAAACTGGGGGACTTCTCGTTATGGAAGGGACACAAACCCATGTAGTTTGCGCCGCCTTTTTTTAACTGAACGTACTTACCCACGACATCAACGATATCAACGCGGGCCAGTAAATCTTGAATAAAACTTTGAGGTATCACAGCGTAAGCCTAAACAAATAGAATCAAGCGACGACTCACACGAGTCGCCGCACACCATTGCTGCGCGTTCTTGCTCAGAAAATTATTTGGCGAGAGCCGCCTTCACCATAGCCGAAACCACCGTCATATCGGCACGACCAGCCAATTTTGGCTTTAACACACCCATCAATTTACCCATATCTTGCGGACCTGCAGCTCCTGTTTCAGCAACAGCATCATTCACTGCAGCTTGGATTTCTGCATCGCTTAAACCCGCTGGCATGTAAGCCGACAAAATCACCAACTCAGCTTTTTCGATATCTGCCAAATCTTGACGCCCGCCAGCCTCGAATTGCGTAATAGAATCTTTACGTTGCTTGATCATCTTTTCGATGATTGCTAACACCATAGTGTCATTCAATTCCACGCGCTCATCGACCTCTTTTTGCTTCATTGCTGCCGTAATCAAGCGGATTGCGCTGAGCTTGGCGGTGTCTTTTGCACGCATCGCCGATTTCATATCTTCTGTAATTTGGTCTTTTAAGCTCATATTTACTCCCGGATTAAATTGGATTTAATGCAAGATGCTAGTCACTAGACGAGCGCTCTCACGTTCAAAAAGACTGACATCTTATGTCGTGCCAACATCGATTTGTGCAAGCCTTAAAAAATGAAGGCATCAGATGACAATATCGAAAATAACAAAGCCCGCTGCGGAACACCGGAGCGGGCATGCAAACCTTGAACAGTTTAAAGCTGTCGACATCAAGCAATTACTCACTCAATGCCCAACAGAATTAATACATCTTCTTAGGCAATTGCTGACTACGAATACGTTTGTAGTGACGTTTAACAGCAGCTGCTAAACGACGTTTGCGTTCTGCAGTTGGTTTTTCATAAAACTCGCGAGCGCGCAATTCGGTCAACAGACCGGTCTTTTCGATGGTGCGCTTGAAGCGACGCATGGCGACTTCGAACGGCTCGTTTTCTTTAAGGCGAATTGTGGTCATTTAAGTTCGGAACCAAGTAAAAATTTATAGGAAGACCGAGATCATAACAGGATTTTTTTGATTTTGGAAGTTAACTGATGAAATCTTACGCAAAAAAAGACATCTGATGTTAAAAAAACACTACTACATTCAAGCTCTTTGGAGCAGCTCTACTCTCATCCAGCGATCATCATGCGACTTCCCCCGCAGCGACACCTGAGGCCCAAGCCCATTGGAAATTAAAACCACCGAGCCAGCCCGTTACATCAACTGCCTCCCCTACAAAATACAGCCCGGGGACTTTCTTTACTTCCATCGTTTGCTGTGACAACTCTCTTGTATCCACACCACCACGGGTAACTTCGGCCTTGCGGTAACCTTCAGAGCCATTGGGAGTCAATTCCCAGCGATTAATACGCTCACCTAGTAAGCGAAGGCGTTTATCTTGCATATCAGCTATCTTGAGATTGCCGTCAAAGCCATGTGCCAAAAGCAGCCCATCCACCAAACGTGCTGGCAAATAACTCGCTAGATAATTTCCTAAATTCTTTTTCGTATTGGTTTTAGCATCAACTAGTTCCTGCCCTAGATCGACTTCTGGCAATAGATTAACTCTAATCGCTTGCCCACTCTGCCAAAAGCTCGAAATCTGCAGAACAGCTGGACCGGACAAGCCCCGATGAGTGAACAACAAATCTTCACGAAACACAGCCTTGTCTTTTTTGGCGCCAGTTTCAATATCGACTTCCAAGGAAATTCCAGAGAGAGGGACAAAGGGCTCCCAGCTTTGCGCATCAAAAGTCAGAGGCACCAAGGCTGGACGCGGCTCTACAATTTTTAAATCAAATTGCTTCGCTATGCGGTAAGAAAAATCAGTTGCCCCGATTTTGGGGATCGATAAACCTCCAGTCGCGATCACTACACTATGGGCTGTAACGGTGCCTTGCTCAGTTTGCACCACAAAGCCTTGCTCGCCTTGCGCAATTTCTTTCACCGCACACGGCATACGCCATTGAACCTTTCCCAAATCGCACTCAGCCTTTAGCATGCGTATGATGTCTTCTGCACTCTCGTCACAGAATAACTGGCCTTTGTGCTTTTCATGAAAAGCAATCTTGTAGCGCTTAACTAGGCTTAAGAAATCTTGTGGCGTATACCGAGATAGCGCACTTTTGCAGAAATGAGGGTTTTCCGACAAAAAGTTGTTTGGCCCAGCATGCAGGTTCGTAAAATTACATCGACCACCACCAGAAATGCGAATTTTTTCCGCCAGTTTACTCGCATGATCTATCACTAACACACGCCTACCGCGTTGTCCTGCCACTGAGGCACACATCATACCTGCCGCGCCTGCGCCAATCACAAGGACATCGAACTGGTTTGTCTGTCTATCGTGTGCCATATTACTCTCGCCTAGAAAATGAGCTGCGCATTGTAATTCAATTTGCTTGTAGCTTGATGCTTTTTGCCATCGACATAATATAGTCAACTTGTTTCGCAATATTGTATGGTACAGCCCGCTCACCGCTTAAGACTTGTTCGATCCACAAGGTGGTATCCTCTGCTGAAATAGACTTAGGCAAGTCTTCATGTTCGGCAGCGAGTTGCGACTCAGCCTCCTGCAACACCGTCGATCCTCCTTCAAAATACGCGGTAATTTGTTGGGCTCGTCCAGTGCTAGCGACGGTTTCGCCTTCTGTACCGCGCATCAAAAAGGCCGCTCCACGTTGCGCAGTTAACTTTTGGGTGAAGTAATCATCAAGCATCACCTGATACTCTGGATGTGTGTATGAGGTCAGTCTTAAAGCGGGATGTACAAAGGGCTGCAACACTTTAACCAAGGTATGAGTAGAATTGCGCAATCCGAGTACCCGGCGCATCTCGAGCAATCGATGCATGGCTGGCGCCAGAACGTCGATCGTGATAAACGCTACACGATGATGTATGAGTTGTTGATTCGCTTCCTCAATGTCAGTCGCAAAGTTCGCTGACATCGCCCGCCAAATATCTGCAGTGGCAACTCGCCCAATATCGGCCTTAACCCCATGCACTAAAACAGGTACGCCTTCGCGTGCCAACAACATCGCTAGTAACGGCGTCAGGTTCGGACGTTTGCGCGCGCCGTTGTAGGTTGGAATGATGACCGGTGCAAATGCACTATCAGTCGGTGCTTGCAAAGCTGGTATGCGTTGTTCGGCAGCCGCCAAAAATCCGTGAATTTCAGCGATGGTTTCTCCCTTGATACGCATCGCGAGCAAGATACCGCCCATTTCTAAATCCGAGACTCGGCCATCTAACATCGCCCCATACAGCTCTCGCGCTTGCTCTTCTGTCATGCTGCGCGCGCCCTCTTTACCGCGGCCGATTTCTTTAATGTATTTTGCTGCAGCAAAGCTTTCTGGCAGATTTTTCATGCTAGGTTTTTTCCTTATATTTGGGTAAGTTAGCAATCTTGCTTCATGTTTCGCCTGAAATATGTGGCGAACTGTGGCGTTGCTGCGAATAATCGCGCTTATTTCAGCATTGCAACACTGATGTCATAATTTTTTCGCTATACTCTCTTGCACCTAATGACGCGAGGTTTCACTCCGAAGCGATGATTATGCCGCAAACTTTAGCCTCTGCAGCAAAGCCTTATCCACTTCACATATTACTAGTGGATGATGATGAGTTCTTGCTAGAACTCATGAAAGAAACCTTACTTGATCTTGGTGCCACTTCGGTCGAGCTGGCCAGAAATGGTATCGAAGGTCTCAAACTTTTCAATCACGCCAATCCCAAACCCAATCTTATTATTTGCGATTTGTGTATGCCTCAGTTAGGCGGCATGGAATTACTCAGTCACTTGTCACGTGAATCTTGTCAAGCGGAAGTATTGATTATGTCGGGACACAATTTAACTCCACCCAAAGATCAACATTGGAACCTGTCAAATTACAGTGGGCCCGTCCTCAATTTAGCGGAAAAATTGGCGCGTATTCAAGGAATTAAAGTGCGCGCTACTTTCGAAAAACCCATTACTCGCGTTAAAGTCGTCGACATGCTCAAAACCATAGGCTTTGACGCCAAAGAATAAGTCTTCCTTCAAAAAAATTAATCTCTAAAGAAAAAAATGATCCTTGGTTTACGCACAAGTATTTATCCCGTCAACGATATCACCGCTGCCAAAGCTTGGTATAGCGCTGTATTAGGCGTTGCCCCGTATTTCGATGAAGCATTCTATGTTGGTTTCGCTGTTGGCGGTTTTGAACTTGGTTTGATTCCGGATGGTATTGCGGGCGTCGATGGATGTCAGGCTTTATGGGGCGTAGCCAATGCCGAGCAAGCGATGAAAAATTTGCTCGAGCTTGGTGCCCAACAAATTGAAGCAGTGACTGAAGTGGGCGGCGGCATTAAAGTTGCGTCTGTCCGCGACCCCTTTGGCAATCGCTTTAGCATTATTGAAAATCCACACTTCGACGCGGCCGCAGTCAAATAAGACGTCAGGCTACGCTTCGTGTAATCCCCCTCCCTATTTGGCGCAATCTAGATTGAGCCTATTCAAAACTAGTCTTAGTGCGCGAGAATTCAATGAGTTTGTCATCGTTTTTGAATAAAGGTGAGTTTCGCTCGGAGTATTCGCGTAACAGATTCCACACCACACGCACCCGCTGCAAGCGGTACAGGTCGACGGGCGCAACCAACCAGAATGATCGTTCAGCATGAAAACGATCTTCAAGCACCGGCACCAAATTGTGGTGATTGCGCACCGCATAGGGCGGCGCCAAGACTAAGCCTAAGCCCATCGCAGCAGCCTCACATTGCGCCATCATTCCCGTACAGCATAAGCGACGGCGCGGAGTAAATCCTAATTCCTCGAAAAAGTTTAATTCGCTACTCGCTAAACGATCTTGTACATAATCGACAAATTCATGGCTGGCGATATCTGCATGTTCACGAATCGGCGGATGTCGTGACAAATACTCTTTAGAACCATACAGATACAACCGAAATGTCGCTAATTTCGTCACCATATAACGCCCTGTACTAGGCGGATCGAGCATGACGCCAATGTCAGCTTCACGGTTAGCCAAATTGGCAAACCGTGGCAATAACAAGAGATCGATATTCAGATCAGGATGCTCATTCAATAGACCAACCAACATCGGCGCCACCACTTGCGTGCCAAAAATCTCAGGCGCCCCCAACCGCACCAAGCCACGCGCCGACACCTGTATCCCCGCCAATTGTTCGGTGGCCGCAAGAGCGGCACTCTCCATTGCCTCCGCGTGCGGCAATAAGCTCAGGCCCATTTCTGTCAATTGATATCCCTCGCGACTACGGTCAAACAAGGTAGTTCCGAGCTGCTGCTCTAGGCGATCAATGCGGCGAGCGACCGTTGTGTGTTCGACAGATAACCGTCTCGAAGTGCCTGAAAGCGTTCCTGAGCGCGCCAGCTCAAGAAAAAAACGTAAATCAGTCCATTCGGGTAATGTGGTCATTATTCACCTTGTGCATCAAAACTCAATCAGTCTAAGAATGCATCCAATTTACCACGCCAACCCATTAAAAACGCAACAAAAATACAGAAAACAACAATTAACAAATTCACATATTCTGTTTAAATTCAAATACTTAATTAAATGTTGTGCATTAATGCACAGAGACTGCGCAAGTTCTCATCTTTCATAACAATTTGAATGCGGCCACACTGCGAACCCATATGCGACTCTGAGCGCATACATTTTTCAAACAATAAAATGGAGACCACCATGCGTTCACAAAAGAACATCAATCTGCTTTTCCGCCGCACTGCCATCGCTCTTGTCGCCGCCTCTGGCTTAAATGTACAGTTTGCCTATGCACAAAGTGCTGATCAGGCAAAAGCTAGCGCCGACAATTCAGAACCAAAAGTCGTTACCGTTACCGCCCGTCGCCGCGAAGAAAGTTTGAAAGACGTTCCGGTTTCCGTTACCGAGATCGGCGCCGATCAATTATCCAAAAATGGTATCCCGGACATCACGAGCATCGCACAAGCGCTGCCAAGCACCACGCTGTCAGCATCCCGCGGCACCAACAGCACATTGACCGCCTTCATGCGCGGTG